>CAYXQW010000062.1:1071-10789 GCA_964466695.1 uncultured Bdellovibrionales bacterium | reverse complement strand
AGAGCCGCAGCCGATCGCTGTTGCCCTCGAGCGCCGCGCTCGCCTCCTGGTTTTCGAGCTCGCCGAGCTTCGGGTCGAGCCTCAGGGCGAGGCGGTCTTTGGCCTCGACCTTCGGCAGCTCGAGCGCGCCGCGTCGCGGGTCTTGGTCTGCGATGGGGGCCTTGGCCAGCTCCTCGAGCGCTGGCGCGGGCTCGCGCTCGCCCTCGCGCGCGGTGTGGGTGACCTCGTTCATGGGGTTATTGGTGGCAGTTGCGTGCCGGCTCCGCGTCTCGCGCTCGACGCGCGTGTTGTGCTCCGAGAGAAACCGCGCCTCGGGCGGCGGGCGGGTATCGCGGGTGGGGGGGAGATCTACCACCTGGCCTTTGGGTGTGGCCGCGAGCTTCTCCTCCTCGGCCGGTGCCTTCGCCTCGTCGCGCGCCGCATCCTTCGCGAGGGCGTCACGGTGGCTCTTCGCCGCGGCCGCGCGCGTCTTCGCGTCGAGGCTCATGGCTCGCACGGGTATCGGGGCAGGCTTCTTCTCTGGGTGCGCTTCGAGGAGCGCCGCGCTGCTCCCGAGCCACGGCAAGAGCGCGAGGTGGGCGAAGAGCGCGAGGGCGAAAGATAAGAAGATCCGCCTGCCCATGTTGGGCGGCGTAGCGAGCCCTCTATGGTCGCGCGCTCTGGTTCTGCTCGTTCCCACGACTCTTTACACCGCAGCTTTCATAGTCGAACGTAAGGCAGCCGCCTTCGCATCGTCAAGCCGCGAGCTGTTGCGCTCTGCCTTGGCCATCCTTATCGTGGCGTGACGAAGAGAGGAGCCCCATGCCAGACAATTATATCTCGCAATATCCCGACTCCGATCCCGCAGAGTCGCGCGAGTGGCTCGAGGCCTTGACCCAGATAATAGAGAGCGAGGGGCCGCTGCGCGCGCAGTTCTTGCTCGAGCAGGTGCTCGCCCGCGCGCGCGAGCTCAAGGTCGCGCTGCCGACCCTCACTAAGACCCCGTACATCAACACCATCCCACCCGAGGAGGAGCCGCCGTATCCGGGCGACGTGGAGATGGAGAAGCGCATCCGGCGCATCATCCGCTGGAACGCCATGGCCATGGTTTATCGCGCCAACAAGCGCTTCCCCGGCCTCGGCGGGCACGTGGCCACCTACGCGAGCTCGGCGAGCTTGTATGAGATCGGGTTCAACCATTTCTTCCGCGGCAAAGACTACGAGGGCGGCGGCGACCAGGTTTTCTTCCAGGGGCACGCCTCCCCGGGCATCTACGCGCGCGCCTACCTCGCCGGCCGCATCGACGAGGAGCGGCTCGAGCACTTTCGCCGCGAGACCTCAGGCAAGGGCCTCTCCTCTTATCCTCACCCCTGGCTCATGCCCGACTTCTGGGAGTTCCCCACGGTGTCGATGGGGCTCGGCCCGATCACCGCCATCTACCAGGCTCGCTTCAATCGTTACCTCCACGCGCGCGGCTTGAAAGACACGAGCGCGTCGCGCGTGTGGGCGTTCATCGGCGACGGCGAGTGCGACGAGCCCGAGACCTTGGGCGCCATCGGGCTCGCCGCGCGCGAGGGGCTCGACAACCTCGTATTCGTCATCAACGCCAACTTGCAGCGGCTAGACGGGCCGGTGCGCGGCAACGCCAAGATCATCCAGGAGCTCGAGGGCACCTTCCGCGGCGCCGGCTGGGAGGTCATCAAGGTCATCTGGGGTCCGGCGTGGGACGAGCTTTTGAAGCGCGACCGGCACGGCGAGCTCATCGAGCGCATGAACGAGGTGGTCGACGGGCAGTACCAGAAGTACACCACCTCCTCGGGCGCATACATCCGCGACCACTTCTTCGGCAAAAGCCCGAGCCTCCGGGCTCTGGTCGAGGGGTTCTCCGACGACTTCTTGCGCAAGATGCGCCGCGGCGGCCACTCGCTCGCCAAGGTCTACGCCGCCTACGAGCGCGCCGCTGGGCTTCACGGAAAACCCACGGTGATCATCGCCAAGACGGTCAAGGGCTGGACGCTCGGCGAGGGCTTCGAGGCCGTAAACGTCGCGCACCAGCTCAAGAAGCTCGATCTCGAGCATCTGCGTCGCTTCCGCGACACCTTGGAGCTGCCGATCTCCGACGCCGAGATCGAGGAGGCGCCGTACTACCACCCGGGCCTCAAGAGCCCGGAGGTGGAGTACCTGCGCGCGCGCCGGATGGCGCTCGGGGGCTGCATGCCGGAGCGGCGCGCGGCGAAGGTCACGCTGCCCCCGCCCGCCGCGGGCCTCTACGACGAGTTCGCCGCGGGCTCCAAAGGTGGGGCCGAGGTGTCGTCCACCATGGCCTTCGTCCGCCTCCTGCGTAAGCTCATGCGCGACGCTGCGATCGGCAAGTATATCGTGCCCGTAATCCCCGACGAGGCGCGCACCTTCGGCATGGACGCCTTCTTCGCCGAGTTCGGCATCTATTCGCCCATCGGCCAGCGCTACGAGCCGGTGGACGCGCACATGCTGCTCAACTATCGCGAGGCCAAAGACGGCCAACTCCTCGAGGAGGGCATCACCGAGGCGGGCAGCATGGCCTCGCTCGCGGCGGCGGGCACGGCCTACGCCTCACACGGCCTCCCGATGGTGCCCTTCTATCTGTTCTACTCCATGTTCGGCTTGCAGCGCGTAGGCGATCAGGCCTGGGCCTTCGGCGACGCGCGCGGGCGCGGCTTCATGATGGGCTGCACCGCCGGGCGCACGACCATGAGCGGCGAGGGCTTGCAGCACGAAGACGGCAACAGCCACCTCTACGCGCTGGCACACCCGACGATGCAAGCCTACGATCCGGCCTACGCCTACGAGGTCGCGGTGATCGTGGAGGAGGGCATAAGGCGGATGTTCCACCGCGGCGAGGACGTCTTCTACTATGTCACCCTCTACAACGAGAACTATCCCATGCCGCCAAAGCCCGCCGGGGTGGACGCGGGTATTCTCGCGGGCATGTATCTGCTCAAACCCTCGATACTCGAAGGCGCCGCGCCCCGGGTGCAGCTCTTCGGCAGCGGCACCATGTTGCGCGAGGCGCTCGCGGCGGCCGAGCTCCTAGCCGAGCGGTACGAGGTGGCGGCCGACGTCTGGTCGGTCACGAGCTATCAGCAGCTCTACCGCGAGGCCCGCGCCTGCGAGCGCCATAACCGCCTGCACCCCGGCGAGACCCCTCGCGTGCCGTACGTGGCCGCGACCCTCGCGGGGCACGAGGGCCCGGTGGTGGCCGTGACCGACTACGTAAGCGAGCTGCCCGCGACGATCGCGAGGTTTGTGCCGCGCGCCTACCTGCCGCTCGGCACCGAGGGGTTCGGGCGCTCCGACACCCGCGAGGCCTTGCGCGCCTACTTCGAGGTCGACGCCGCCCACATCGCGGCGACGGCCCTCCACGCGCTCGCCCGGCAAGGAGCCATGAGCCCCGAGCGCGCGAGCGCGGCGCTCATAGAGCTCGGCATCGACGCAAAGAAGCCCGACCCCGCGGCGTAGGGGAGGGTTTGCCCTTTGCTGCCAGACACCGCCGAGCTGGATGTTTAAGAGGGGAAGTTGTCTTGGAAGGCCGCCCAACGGCGAACTTGTGCCCACGCTACGATGACCTCATTTAGATCGCTGGCAAGCACGAAGAAGCGAGCCCACGCGATGGCAAAGCTGCGAAATTCATCCTCGCCAAAGCAGGTGTCTAGTTGCTGCCGCAGTTGCGCCACGAGCTGCCGGTAGTCTGGCTCATTCATAGCGCAGTTCTACACCAGTGTAGAACGACCTGTCTAGATATCTCATGCTAGCTTAGCTGTAGTGCCAGAGAAACCAGCCGGGACATACGCATCGAAAGCCATGCGCCTTTTGGCGCGGCACATCGACGCGCACTACGGAAGTCAGCGCCGTTTCGCGGAAGAGCTAGGTGTCGATGAGCGGTATGTCTCGCGCTGGCTGTGTGGCCGAACGCGACCGAGCTTGGAGCTGGCCATCAAGATCGAGATCCTAACAGAGCGCGCGGGAGCGCCTTTGGTTCGCTGTCGGGATTGGGAGTAGCGACTACACAATTTTTCTGATTTTTTCTTCGCCCATTTCTGCATATTCTGTTTGTAGATTATCGATGGTCTCGACAGTGTGAACCGCCGCAGAAAGTTGCATATGTGGTTTCAGCACGACCAAAGCCTTGGATCGGCTGTCCACGTCACCCCCACGTTCGCGCGAAATCATCAGAGCGGTTGCGAGACACGCAAGATCCAGAGCGGGTTTGGCGCCAAGCCTGGACGCGACAAACTCGATTGCTTTTTTGTGCGTGTCCAACACTTTCTGGCTTCGAGACAGCAACGCGTCCTTGTCTTCTGTCGCGCGAATCATAGGGCCGCCTCCTAGTCCGGTTATCTCGAGCGTGAGAAATCCATCCGCGCGAAGGCCAGTCAGTCGTTCTTGGAGAGCAAAAGAAAAAGGGCTTTGCTTGTACAAACGAAAGCCAAAGCCCAAAGGAACCTTGCAAAGCTCTTCGACAAAATAGGCCGCTTTTTGCACGTGAGCTTCGTCGCACCAACTCCCGTTGGCGTGAAGCTGATCGATGAGCGTTACAACAAGACCGTTTTTCTCGATATTGGTTATCATGGGTTGCCTCCACGCAAAATTTCGGTACGTGTTTTACGTAGCCAATTTTCCGCTTTTTCGCGTATTGTCGGGTCGATAAAAACGAAGTCGAGGGCGGCAACCGGAAGTTTTTGCAGCGTGTCTGACAATTCAAATGCCGAAACGATGCGACCATCGCCCATCAGGATAGGAAAATCTACGGACTGCTGCTTTTGCTTGTAGCTGTCGTACCGCACCGACGCACCACCAAATTCCTCGCAGGCATGTCGATATACGGCCTGCGCGGCATCTGGATGAAGCTTGATGTCGGCGGGATTGCGCGAATAAATAACCTTGAAGTGTTTTCGCTCGACGATACGTTTTGCGTGCAGAGAGCCCTTTTGTCGCTCGTCTCGTGCGGCTTCTAGCAGTGCTGCCCAAACCTCGTTGTCGGTGATCTTCAGATGGTCATGGATGTTGGCGCTGAAAGACCCGCCGGGGAGCCACTCTTTGAGAAAGTCTTTGAGGTGGATGTCGTAGACCCTTCTTACGGGGTGAAAATAGAGCTGCATGTACATGAAATAGCGAGCGAGCAGCATGGCTTCGGCGCTATGCAGACCGCCATGAGAAATCCCCAGGGTCGGCTCATCAGCCCCTCCGATTTTCGGAAGAATTCGTATGCAGTCGATCAATCGAAAGTGGTCGAATCGGCCGTAGGCAACGCCCGCATGTAAGGAGTCTCTAAGCAAGTAGTCCATGCGGTCGACACCAAAGGCGTCGCCGACGATGATCTCGGACAGAATCGTTTCCCAGGGACTCAGAGGCTCTGAATACACCCCGGGACCGACGGCAACTTTGGCGACGTCCTCGACTTGAAGCTTGAGCGCATCCCAAAGAGTATTCATCTCTTTGCTTCGAATGAACTCAAGGGTCAGATGCTCATGGGTTGTCCTCTCGGGAAGAAGCTCCTTCTCGGCCGCATGAGAAAAAGGCAGATGGCCGATATCGTGACAAAGGGCAGCCATTCGAATGACGCGCCGCCAATATTCCGCCTGGAAATTCTGCGGGCGAATATCACGAACTTTATCGACGAGATTCTCATCTTTTAGGACGATATCGTACACACGACTCGCTAGCTCCATTACGCCCAGGCTATGTTCGAAGCGGCGATGGGTTGCGCCCGGATAAACGAGGTAGGTCAGCGCGAGCTGATGGATGTGACGGAGACGCTGAATTGCGGGCGCGTCGACCACGCGCCGTTCATCGCTGTCGAGACACACGAAAACGTGCAGAGGGTCGCGAACTTCATGATGAGCTTTTCTTGCCATTTTTTCACACAGTCGAGGCCAGCCCTCTACTGAAAGCGTGAGCAGTATCGAAAGTCAAGATGGCAAAGCCGTCAGGGTGATCGCAAAGTTGGGGGCAGCGGGATTGGGAGTAGCACGCTTCACACCGAGTCGATGTCTTCCGAGGACAAGAGCTCCGTGATGCGCGCCTCGGTTTCGGCGAAGAGCGCGAGCTCCTCGCCAAAAGCGCGCTCCTCGTCGTCCGCGGCGGCGGCGCGTGCCTCCTTCGCGGCTGCGGCGAGCTCGCCGCGCTTGAGCGGTGGCTTGTAGCCCAGCTTCTTCAAGAACTCCGCCTCGCGCTTATTTAGGGACCACAAGGAGAGGAGTCGCGTGCGCAGCGCCTCGAGCCGCGCCTGCAAGAGGCGCAGGTCATCGGGGTTGGTGCCGATGATGAGCTGCTTTATTTGTTGCAAGGAGGCTTCGGAGATACCCGCGGCGCCTTTACCTGCGGCGCGATCGGCCATAGCGCTCTCGAAAAGTGCTGCCGCTTGCCGCGCGGGCGTGGACAAAACATCGTGCGTCATGGCAACCTCATGAGAAAGCCTATAAGCCCGAGCAAATGCGTGTCAACCGATAGCGATGCCGACAAGACCAAGGTTTTACCGAGAGACAGCGCGGCAGGGGAGCCTTGCTCTGCGGCGCAGGTGAGCGCCTTCATGAGCCGCGTCGCCGCGGCCATCAGCTACGATCGTCGTGAGGGCCTCGACTCCAAGATCCCCGCGCCCGTCTGGCGACAACTACAACACGAGATGATCGCCACGTTTACCAACAGCGCGCGCATGCGACGCGCCCTCGTCCACGCCGGGCTCATGCTCGCGAGCCGCGGCCTCTTGTCGTGCGCCAACCAGTTCTTCGACCTGGCGCTCGCCGGCCTGCGTCAAAAAGACCAGGAGAAGGCCGAGCGCGTCTTGCGCGGCTACATCGACAAGACCCAAGGGTGCGCCACCGCCGTCTTGCCCAAGCTGCACCCTCCGCCCGACCACGGCGTTGGCCGGAAGAGGTGAGCGACCGTCGCCTCGGCTTGAGCGTCGGGCTCGTGTCCGCAGCCGCCTTGCTGCTCGAGTTCACCTTCTTGCGCCTCTTGTCGGTGGCGCTCTGGTACCCATTTGCGTTCGTCGCCATCGGCACGGCGCTGCTCGGGATGGGCACGGCGGCGCTTGCTTTCGTGCTCGTTGCGCGCCTGCAGATCGCGGCGCCCGAGCGCGTCTTGCGCTTCGGCGGGTGCTTCTTCGTCGCGACGAGCATCGGGTTCTATCCGCTCTGGAACGTGCTCGGCGCCGATCCCTTCAGCATCCTCATCGCGCCGAGTCAGGCGCTGCGCATGCTCGCGCTCTTGCTCTTGCTCGCTTCTCCCTTCATGGGGGCGGGGCTCTTTGTCGCGCGCGCGCTCTCCTTGCGACCGCGGGCCGCGCCGCTCCTCTATGGCGCGGATCTTGGCGGCGCCGCCTTGGGGGTGCTCGTCTACGTGCTCGCCATGCCGCTTCTCGGCCCTGGCGCCATCGCGCTCGCCGCGGGGCTCGGCGCCTTCGCCATCGCCGCGCTGCCCGGTCGGCGGGCGACGCGCCTCGCGCTCGGGCTCCTTGGGCTCGGACTTTTTTTGGGCGCGTCATCGGTGCAAGACCTCGTGCCGCTAGAGGTCACGCGTCACAAGGATCTCCTGCCGCGCACCCGCCGGCCCACGACCTGGACGGTCGGCTCGGCGATCGATCTCGTGGTGCGCGGCCAAGAGCGCCTCCTGCTCATCGACGGCGGCACCGCGGTCTCAAAGCTCGCCTATCTCGAGCCCAAGACCACGCCCGCGCCGCCGCGCGGCATGAGAGCGCTCGCGCACGTGCTCGGTCCGTCGCGCTCTACGCTCGTCGTCGGCTCGGGCGGCGGGGTCGAGGTGCTCGCCGCCCTCGGCGCCGGGACCGCGCGCATCTTGGGGGTGGAGATCGATCGCGCCATCTGCCGCTTCGCCAGGAGCGAGCTTTGTGGGGGGCTCTTTTGCGCACCCGGGGTCGAGCTCGCGTGCACCGAGGCCCGGTCGCTGCTCGCGCAGAGCCGCGAGCGCTTCGATGCTATCGTGGCCTTCCACACCATCTCCAACGCCGCGAGCGCCACGGGCGCCATGGGCCTCGCCGAGAACTATCTCATGACCGTCGAGGGCGTGCGCTCGTTGCTCGATCACCTCACGCCAGACGGCGTCTTGGTGATGAGCCGCCCCGAGGCCCAGCTCGGCCGGCTCGTCGCCACGATGGCCGCGGCCTGGCCCGACGGCGGCGATCCGCGCGCGCACCTCGCGGTGGTGGCCGCCGAAGCGCGGCGCCCCTCGTTCCTCGCGGCGGTGGTCGCGACGCGACGTGTCCTTACGCCCGCGGATCTCGAGCTCATTCGGGCCGAGGTGCCGAGGATCGCATACTCCCCCTTCGGCGGCGGCGACAGTCAGGCGTTCTTCGAGGACTTGCTCGCCGGTCGCGACACCGCGCGCGCCGCGTTGCCTTACAGGCCCATCGCTTCGACCCCGACCACCGATGATCGGCCCTACTTCAACCTCCCCGTGCCCTGGAGCGCCATCGGTCTTAGCGACGTGACAAAAGTCTTCGGCGCCGGAGCGCGCGCGCGCGAGCGCCTCGAGGATCTGCCCATGGCGCAGGTAGCGACCCTCGTCCTCGTCGGGATCTTGTTCTTGCTCGCGCTGCCTTTGCTCATCGTGGTGCTCATTCGTACCTCCGCGCCCGCGGCCTCTCGATGCATGCAGTGGCGCGTGGCGATCTACTTCGCCGCGCTCGGCATGGCGTTCATGCTGCTCGAGCTCTCGCTGGCGCAGCGGCTCACGCGCCTTGTGGGGATGCCCGCGCACGCGCTCACGGCGGTGGTGGCGGTGTTGCTCATAAGCTCCGGGGCCGGGAGCGTATGGCTCGCGGGCAGGCTCTCGCCTTGGCGCGCTGCGCTCGGGGCCTTGGTCGCGGCCCTGTTCGTGTACGTCGCAACCCCCGTCGCCGTCGAGCTCGCCGCGCCATGGTCTGGCGGCGCGCGCCTGCTTTTGGCAGCGCTCCTGGTCGCCCCGATCGGTCTGCTTTTGGGGACGCCTTTCGCGTCGGCGCTCGGCCGGCTTCGAGGCACGCGACTCGTCGCCTTGGCCTTCGCTACGAACAGCATGACCTCGGTGCTCGGCAGCGTCACGGCGCTCGTCATAAGCTCGGCCTTCGGCTTGGGGACGAGCGCGCTCGTCGCGGCTGCTTGCTACCTCGTGGCGGCGCTGGCTCTCAGAACCTGTGAACGAATTCCGGACCGGTCCGGGATTCGTTCACAGGTTCTCAGGGCCCCCTTGCCAGATGGTTGAGGAACGCTAGGAGTTGTTCGTGCTCCTGGCCGCGCAAGATCTGGAACTCGAACCGCGCGCTCACGGGCAAAGGGGGGCTGCCGAGCACCTCGAGGACGTAGCTACGCACGCGCACCGAGGTGCTATCGTCGAGCTCGATGTCCACGAGGAGCGAGTCGCCGGCCGCGAGCGGGTGTAGGGCCGACATACGCATCCCGCCCTCGGAGATGTCGATGGTGCGTCCGATGAGCACGCCGTCGGCGCGCTTTACGTCGAGTGGGAGCTCGTGGCGATCGTAGCGGCGAAACGGGCGGCCGAAGTGCTCCGAGGCGGCCCGGTAAAACGCCTTGAGATCCACCGGCTGGGCCACGAAGTCGTTGGCCCCGAGCTTACGCAGCCGCTCCATGACGCCGAGCGAGAGCTCGCGGAAGGTGACGACGATGCAGGCCGAGGGCAGGACCTCGCGCAGGTCGGAGACGAGCTTCTCGGCGTTTTCTTGCTCGAGCTCCAGCGACAAGATCAC
>CAYXQW010000062.1:0-1061 GCA_964466695.1 uncultured Bdellovibrionales bacterium | reverse complement strand
GAGCGCGCGCGCGCACGCGAGCACCTCCTCGCCGCAGGTTATGATCTTCGTCTCGTCTGCCAGGCGCTCGCAGCCCTCCGCGAGGTGTTGACCGAGGCTCGCCACGGGTTCGGCGATGAGGAGGCGCGCGAGTTTCATGTTGAAAAAGAGTGTGGCAGCCAACGCCTCACCGTACAAGAGAATCAGAGATCCTCGAGGAGCTTCTGGGTCACCCGCGCGGCGAAGGGGCGCGAGACCAATCGCGTCATGAAGGCGATCAGGCGGTTTTTGAGGCCCAAGATCACGACGCGGTCTTTCCGCGTGAGCGCCGCGTAGGCTCCCTCGGCGACGCGCGCCGCGCTCATGGGGCCTCTCGCGAAGAGCTTGGTCTTCGCGGCGCTCGCGGTTTGGGAGAACCTGGTCTCGGTCGGCCCCGGGCAGAGGCAAAAGACCGAGACCCCGCGGCCCGAAAGCTCCGCGTCGAGCGCGACCGAGAGCGAGAGCACGTAGGCCTTGGTCGCGAAGTAGACGGCCATGAGCGGGCCCGGAGAGAAGGCGGCGACGGAGGCGACGTTCAAGATCTTGCCTTCCCCGAGCGCCGCCATGTCGGCCCCAAAGAGCTGGCAGAGCTCGGTGAGCGCGGTGACGTTGAGCGCGATCATCTCGCGCTGCCGCTCCGCGCTAAGGCTCACGAAGTCGCCCATGAGCCCGAAGCCGGCGTTGTTCACCAAGATCTCCACTACGAGCCCGCGCGCGCGCACCTCGCCATGGAGCTTCGCCGCCGCGCCCGCGACGCCGAGGTCTTGTGCCATCACGTGGGCCGCGATCCCATAGGCGCGCGCGAGCTCCTCGGCGAGCGCCTCGAGCGCTTCGCGCGAGCGGGCGACCAGGACGAGGTCGTGACGCGCGCGCGCGCACACCCGCGCGAGCTCGGCGCCGATGCCGCTCGAGGCGCCGGTGATCAACACGAGACCCGGGTTTTTTGTAGACATGTGTTACTCCATTAGCAGGGGCCGGTAACGGATACGCTTGGGCTCGATGGCCGCGGCGCCGAGCGATCGGCGCTTCTCCTCCTCGTAGCT
>CAYXQW010000061.1:0-10835 GCA_964466695.1 uncultured Bdellovibrionales bacterium | reverse complement strand
CGCCGATGAGACCGGTCACCACACCGAGCGGGACCTCGGTCCTCCCGGGCGCGAGGCGCGCTACGAGATCGCACGCGGCCACGAACACCGCGCCGCCGAGAGCGGACGCCGGGGCGAGGCCGCGGTGGGCCGTGCCCACGAGCGGGCGCAAGGCGTGCGGTACGATGAGGCCGACGAAGGCGACGTTGCCGCCGATGGCCACGGCGGCGGCGGTGAGCACCGCCGTCCAGACGACCACCCACCTGCGCACCACGGGCACCTCGACCCCGAGCGAGGCCGCCTCTTGCTCGCCCGAGAGCAAGAGATCGAGGGGCCTGCCAAAAAACCAGACGGCAGTGATCCCGAAGACCGCGAGCGGAGAGACGAGCAACACGAGGCGAAAACCCACGCCTTCGAGGCCGCCGAGCGTGAAGGCGACGACGGCGCGGCCGAGATCCCACTTGTCCTGGGCGAGGCTCGTGATGAAGCCGCCGAGCGCGAGGAACAACGAAGACAAGATGAAGCCCACGAGCAAGAACACGATGGTGTCGCTCTTTTGGCGCACCACCGCGAGGAGCAAGAGGAGCGAGAGCAGCGCGCCGGCGAAGCATCCGAGGGGGAGCAAGAGCTCCTCGGCGATGGGCACGGGCCGGCGCGGCAGGTTTTGCAGGGCCAGGATGACGAGCTGTCCCCCGAGGCTCGCGCCGCTCGTGGTGCCGAGGATGGAGGGGCTCACGAGGGGGTTGCGCAAGAGGCCTTGCATGGCCGCGCCGCCCGCCGCGAGGCAGGCCCCTACGAGCAAGGCCGAAAGCAGGCGCGTGGCGCGGAGGCCGATGAACGTCGCGCGTAGCTCAACGTCGCCGAGGCTCCCCTGACCGAAGGCCAAGGAAGCCAGGGCGACGGTGAGGCCGAGCAAAAGCAGCACGATGTACGTGCGGCGCGCGCGGCGGCGAAGAGCGCGATCTTGCGACCGGAGGGATTCGCTCACAGGTTCTCAATAGGCCGCGATGGCGCGCGGCGGCAGCGCGAGCACGGGGCTCGGGTCTATGGCGGAGAGCTTCGTCAGCGCCGCACCGGAGGCGTCGAAGACATGGACGAGCGGGGTGGTCGAAGATCCGTCGGTGAGCATCACCCGCTCGCTATCACGATCCGCATAGAGCCCGCTAAGCTGAAACACCGAGCTCGCCTCCCATACGCTCGTGCCTCGGTCTCCCGGGAGCGCCATCGCCCACAAGGCGTCGCCCGGACCGCCGAACTCGCCCATGGTGACGGCGAAGACGCGCGTGGCGGAGAGGGCCGCGAGCGCGAAGCCGGAGACGGGACGGTCGTCGAAGGCCTGAGGACCGGCGCTCGCCAAGATCAAAGGCTCCGCTGCGGTGAGGTCGATAGCCACGACGCCCGAGCCCGTGGTCTGAAAAGTGAGGAAGTCGATCTCGCCGCTGCACGCGACGATCAAGGTCTCGTCGTCGCGCGCGTAGGTCAAGGCGCCGCAGTTGGCGAAGCCCGGCAGCTCGAGCGTGCCTGTGACCGTGTCGGTCTCAGGGTCGATCCAGACGAGCCGCGCGGGCGCGGTCACGGCGTAGCTCGCGTCTTGCGCGTTCATCGTCAAAAATACCTTGCCCTTCGCGAGCACGGCGCGATCGGCGCGGGGCAGGATGAAGGTGCCATCGACCTGCGGCGTGTGGGGCAAAAGATCGATGCGGCCGGTGATGGCCGGGATCGTGGGATCGATGACGAGCACGTCGCTGCCCTCGTCATGATCCGTCTCGAGGGCAGTGGGGTTCAAGTTGTGGCCCGCCCTCGTCACGTAGGCCTTGGTGGGCGAGAGCGACACCACGTCGTGAGGATTGGCGAGAAAGCCGGTGCTCACGTCGAGCTGCGCGCGCGGGGCGCAGCTCGACGGGTCCACGAAGGTCAAGACGCCGAGGGTGCGATCGATGATCACGAGCTCGTTGCCATGGCTCGGTGATGACGGCAGCGCGACGTCGCCGGAGAGGGCCTGCATCAAGGCGGGATCTCGCGAGCCGGAGCTTATGCAGCCCTCGGCGACGAGCTCGCCTTCGAGGCTCAACAAGGAGACGCTCGAGGACTGGTAGTCGCTGCAAACGACCGCGAGGCCGACCGCCACGCCTTGCGGCGGCGCGGGGTTCGGGTCATCGGCGCAGCCGGTCATGATGAGCCACGGAAGTATGAGGGTTATCTTTCTCATGAGTTATCGTCTCCTCTATGGGTAGCTTTGACGCTCAAGGTTAAAAAGACGGCACGGCCGGGGAGCGGGTACCCGATCATGTCGTTGACAGCGCTGTTCGTGAGGTTGTGGCCGCTTACGACGAGGCGCAGGTCGCCCTCGCGCGTGCCTATGTGCGCGCCGGCGCCGAAGAGATAGCGCGCGCCGAAGCGCACTAGGTTCGCGGGGTCGGCGTAGGTGCCGCTCGTGAGATCGAGGTCGGCGTACGCCCCGACGACGAGGCTCTGGCCGAGGGCGAGGGGTAGGCACTCCGCTCTGGCGAAGGTGCGCAGGCGCGGGCGCAAGGGGAGCTGCCGGCCATGGCTCGCGCGCGCCGCGTCTTGCGCGCGCGCGTCGGTGAAGGTCACCTGTGAGGAGAGGCGCGCGCGCTCGGCGAAGGTGACGCGCGCTGCGGACTCCACGCCGAGGATGCGAGCGTGCCCGAGGTTTTGCGCGCGCACCGTGCCCGTGTTGTTGCGTACGAACGTGATGAGCTCTCGGACCTCGGAGCCAAAGAGGCTCACGTCGAGGTCGCCGCGAAGCCTTCGCCATCGCCCTTCGAGCTTGGCGCCGAGATCGGCGTTTACGCCCGACTCGGGCAAAAGCTCGAGATTGCCGAGGACCAGTCCGCCGTTACCATAGAGCTCGGTCGCCGCTGGCAGGCGTGCGTAGCGACCGATGTTGGCGCGCAGGACGAGCGCCTCGAGCGGCGCGGCGCGCGCGGCGAGTCGCAGGATCGGCAAGGTGCGCTCGAGCGGCGGGCCCGCGTCCCTCATCTCTCCGAAGACTCCGCGGCCCAAGACCTCGTCGCGCGACCACTCGAGGCGCGCCGAGGGAGAGAGGGAGTAGCGTGCCTCCGAGCTCTCGGCTGTAAGCTCGAGGCCGAGCGCGGCGAAGGTGCGCGTGGCCTGCGGCGCTTTTTGCGAGGTGGTCGAGAGGTCGCGCGGGGCATAGCCTTCGCCGCGGCCGTCGGCCACGGACTTCAGGCGGAGCCAGGTGAGGACGGGCTCTTCGAGTCGCAAGGTCGCTCCGGCGGCGCGCGAGACGTCGTTCGTCTTCTGGGCGTAGGGTCCGATCTCGGCGAGGGGGTCATCGAGCCGCGCGCGCGCATGCAACCCGTAGACGAGCGCCAAAAGCTCGTCCCCCTCCAAGAGCTCGTCGCGGCCGAGGTAGGTGAGCGAGGCGATGGTGCGCGCCGAGTCCGAGCGCGACGCCGTCGTCGGGTAGAGGCCGAGCCCCGCCAGGCCTTGTTCGTGCTCGAAGCGCGAGATCGACGCGCGCAGGGTGCGGCGCGCGTCGAGGTCAAAGCTCGCGCGCATGCTCCCTCCCCGCTGCACCCGGTCGTTGTTGCGCCGCAAGACCACGCGGTCGTCGCTCACGTCGAACGCCGTGCCGCCGTCGTTGGCGTACGGGAAGGCCCCGATCGAGGAGAGACGGTGCCCGGCGACATGGAGGCGCAGGCGATCTCGCACATAGGCGCCGCGGACGCTCGCGCCCTGGGTGCCGAAGGCCCCGAGGTCGAGCTCGGCCTCGGCCATGGTCTCCTCGGGGATGCGCGTGGTGATCGCGATGACGCCGCCTATCGCCGAGGCGCCGAAGGCGACAGGGCTCATGCCGCGATAGATCTCTATGCGATCGAGGTCGTAGAGGGAGAACGAGCTCATATCGACGCCGCCGCCGATGATGGTGTTGAGCGGCACGCCGTCGAGGTAGACGAGCACCTGATTGGCGGTGGAGCCGCGCAAGGAGACGGTGGCGAGCGCGCCTTGGCTGCCGGTTCGCGTGACCTTCGCGGAGGGTACCTCCGCGAGCAGCGACGGCAGAGAAGCCCCGCTCTGCGCCGTGCGCTCGCGGGTTATCACCGAGGACGAGGCGGCATCGTCGAGCGAGGCCTTAGCGCTCGAGGTGCGCACGACGGTCTCGAACTCTTCGTAAGCCGCAGCGCGCGCGCTACTTACGCTTGAAGCGCAGAGCACGACGCACCAGCAGATATAGCGACCGCGAGCGTTCCGCGCGCCCGTGGCCTCGCACGAGGACCACATAAAGACCTCTGTCGTCGGATGGCAGGGGTCGGCGCGTAGCGAAGATGCCGACACCTCCTTCCGCGAGAAGGTTGTCCTAAGTGACCGCGGGCAGGTCTCCTGGCTCGTGGGTGCGCGGGAGCCTCGGCTCTCGCGCTACGGCCTCTGCCTTCCCAGCCGCTCGCGCGACCAGTGGCGTTGTCGAGGCCAACTACCCACTCACAGTGGCGGGACCGCGCCGGTTTCGCACCGGCTTCCCTCTTCGCGCGGCCCATCTCGCGATGGGACGCGAACCTGCGGCTAAAAACAATGGCGCAACGTAGTCGCGCGCGCGGCGCGTCGTCAAGGAGCTGTGGGGCGGTGTCTCACAGCGCGCATCTTTACGGCTCGTCGCGAGTTGGCATCGCGCTTGCTCATGATCCGAGACGGAGGTGCTCGATATGTTCGAAGCGACGGGCCTGACGAAGAGAGCAGCAAGCAGCAAACAACCTATTTCTCGCGCGCTGCCGAGCGGGGCGAAGGCGAGCCTGAAGAAGGCGGTGCAAGCGACCCCGGGTGCAGTAAACCCCGGGACGGTGCGCGCGCGGAGCCGAAAAGCGCGCGTCGACGCGATGTGTAAGCGCATGTCGCGGCTCTTGCGCACCATCGCCTACCGCACGGCGCAGAGGCTCCCCGCGCACGTCGAGGTCGAGGAGCTCATCGGCGCGGGTGCGGTGGGGCTCGTGACCGCGGTGCGGCAGCACCTCGATAAGCCGGCGCCCGAGCTCATGCGCCTGGCGGCGCGGCGCATCCGCGGCGCGATCATGGATCACCTGCGCGCCTCCGATCACTTGACGCGGCGACAGCGCGCCGCGGTGGTGGCCGTAGAAAAGGCGAAGGCGGCGCTCGAGCAGAGCGGCGGTACGAGCGACATGGAGGCGGTGGCAAGAAGGCTCGGCTTGTCGACGCGTCGCGCGACGCAGATCCAAGATCGCTTCATGGCCGTGCAGCTCGGCGCGCTCGATGACGCCGATAACATCGCTGCCCACGACAATACGTCGGAGTCCTTTGTCGCACGCGAGGATCAATCGCGGCTCGCCGCCGCGCTCGCGAGCTTGCCGGAGCGCCTGCACGTGCTGGTCGAGCTTTGTTACTTCGAGGACCTCAGTTATCGCGATGTGAGCTTGAAGCTCGGTATCTCGCGCTCGCGCGTCTGCCAACTGCACGGCGAGGCGTTGCAGTGCCTGCGTTGCAGCATGGGCGGTTGACGGCGCCAGGGTGGACTTCACGCGCTGCGCGTGGCATCCGTGGGTTTTTGAGGCGGCTTGTCTTGAACTTGCGATTACCCAGAGTCGTCTTTGCGGTCATCGCCGCGCTCGCGCTCCTTTTGGTGGTGGTGACCTCGGCGTTCTTGTTGTGGGAGCGCCGTAATTGGCCACGCCAGGCGCGGCCGGTCGCCTTGCCGAGCATCGGTGCGGAGCTCTTACTCATGGATGGTGGCGAGATGGTGCGCCGCGGCCCGCGCAGCATCGTGGTGCTGCGTTTCATGCGTCCGGTAGAGCTTCGTCCTTTTCATTTTCGGGCAGACGAGATCGGGGCCAAGCTGCCCGTCGAAGCCTGGGCCGAGCGGCTCGCGGCGAAGGTGGTCTTCAACGCCGGCCAGTTCGACGAGAACTTCGAGCACCTAGGTTGGCTCAAGCGTGACGGCAAGTGGTTGTCGCGACAGCAGAAGCCCGCGTGGAAAGGGCTGCTCGTCTCGGGGCCCTTGGGTGAGAGCTTCTTCGGTCGCATCGTCGATCTCGAGCGGGCCGATGGCGAAGTCGCCGAGGATTACCGCAACGTGGTGCAGTCGATGATGTTGCTCGACGCTTCGCAAAAGCTGCGCGTGCGCGACAGCGAGCTTTCCGCATGTCGCACGGTGGTGGCCGAGGACAAGCAAGGTCGCATTCTCGTGGTGGTGACCGAGGGCGCGACCACGCTCGGAGATCTCGGGCGCTGGCTCGCGCGGTCATCGCTCGGGGTCGTGCGCGCGATGAACCTCGACGGCGGTATCGAGTCGCAGCTCGTCGTGGATACGCCCGAGCTCAAGCTCGTGCTCTATGGCCAATACGGCACCGGGACCACGGTCTTTACCCCCGGGACGACGCAAACGCGCTACCCTCTGCCGGCGGTGATCGCGGCCTACGCCGAAGCGCGCTGAAGCGCGACTTGAGCAAGAGGTCTGGTCGCGCTACGCTCATCGAGCGCGCTACCTGTGGATAAAGGTCTGGACGCCGGCGCGGGTGTCGCTGTACAGACCGGGGCATCAAGGCAAGATCCGTGATCGCCGCCGCGGGCTGTTCGGGGCGATACAGACTGACTCAAAAAGAGAGCGCATCGCATGGTTAATTGGTTGGCTGAGTTCTTCAGAGATGGTGGGCCGTTCATGTTCGTAAACCTCGCCATCTTCACCATCGCGCTCGCGAACATGATCGAGCGCGCCGTGGCCCTCATCGTGCTGAACCTCGACTCGCAGGCCTTCATGGCCCAGATCCACAAGCTCGTCATGGCCAACAACCTCGACCGGGCCATAAAGCTCTGCGCCGCGGCGCCCAAAGCGGTGCTGGCGCGCGTCGTCAAGGCGGGGCTGAGCCGCGCCCACCGGGGCCCGCGCGAGGTCGGCCGCGCGCTCGAGGAGGCGGTGGTCGAGGTGACCCCGGTCATAACCAAGCGGATCCAGGCGCTCTGGTCCTTCGCCAATATCGCCACCCTCGTCGGCCTCATCGGCACCATCACCGGCCTCATCGGGACCTTCCGCGCGCTCGGGGCCGCGAGCCCCGAGATGAAGCAGATCATGCTCTCGCGCGGCATCGCCGAGGCCATGAACAACACCGCGCTCGGGCTCACGATCGCCGTCTCGTGCATCATCGCGCACTTGCTCCTCAACGGGCGCTCGCGGGCCTTGCTCGAGGACGTCGAGTTTCAAGCGCTGCGCCTCGAGAACATGCTGTCGCAGCGTGGCGGCAATGAGCAGGCGCCGATCGAGCGGAGCGCATAAGGAGCCTCTACGAGCATGCGCCGACGCGTACGTGCAGAGGAGGATGTGGGCGAGCTCAACATCGTCCCTTATCTCGATATCGTGACGAACCTCGTCATGTTCATGTTGCTCTCGACCATGGGTCTCATCAGCCTCGGGGTGCTCGACGTCGGCACGCCGCGCATCGGCACCCCCGACAGCGCGCTCGGAGAGGGCGCGCAAGAAGAAGCCCCCCTAAACCTCACGGTCGGTATCGGGGCGCGGGGTTTTTATGTCGCGGGCTCAGGAGGGGTCTTGGGCGGGGAGGCGACCGAGGGCGCGGTGGACACCTCTCGTCCGCCGACCATCCCCAAGGTGGGCGACGCGTACGACTACGTCGCGTTGACGCGGTTGTTGGCAGAGATAAAAGACAGCCACCCGAAAGACTCGCGGGTGATCTTGGTCGCCGAGAACAGCACCCCCTATGATCACGTCATAAAGACCATGGACGCGTGCCGCGAGGTGCGTGGCGCCGCGGCGCCGCGCAAGCTCTTCCCCGAGGTGTGGCTGTCGATGATGCATTGAGGCAGAACGTGGAAACACCAAACATCAAAGACCAACAAGAGCTCGCCGAGGTCGAGGAAGAGCAAGACAAGGAGCAGCGTGTTTATCGCAAGCGCCGCCGCGCGGCGCGCGTGCGCGCGGGTGAGATCCGCGAGCTCAACATCGTCGCCATGATGGACGTGATGACCATCATCCTCGTCTTCTTGCTCATGTCCTACACGGCCTCGGTGCTCAACGTGCAGCAGAGCTCAGAGCTCATCATCCCTCGCTCGAGCATCGACAGTAAGCCACAGGACAACATCAGCATCACGCTGACGCTCGCGGAGGTGTCGGTCAACGACAAGAAGATCGCGCCGGTCGTCGATGGGGCGGTGCCCGCGGCCTATCGCGCCGACCGTGACGAGAAGAACCTCTTGATCGTGCCTTTGCTGGAGGAGCTGCGAAAGGAAGTAGACAAGCAGAAGTACATTGCGCGCTACAACGCCAACGCGCCTTTCTCGGGGCGCGTGAACATCATCGCCGACAAGCGCCTGCCGTATCAGACCATCATCGCGGTGCTCTACACCGCCGGTCAGGCCGAGCTCGGTCAGTATCAGTTGCTCGCCTTGAAGAACGAGTAGTAGATAGCGGCATGGCTATAGCCTGCTCCGTCGTCATCCCCGTGTTCAATGAGCGCGAGAGCCTCGCGGCCTTGCACGCGCGGCTCACCTCTGTGCTCGCCGCGCTCGGTGAGCCTTACGAGCTTTTGTTCGTCAACGACGGCAGCTCCGATGGCAGCGATCGTCTCCTCGACGAGCTTGCGGGAAAAGATCCCAAGACAGGGGCCATTCATCTGCGGCGTAACTTCGGCAAGGCGGCGGCCCTCGACGCCGGCTTTCGTCGCGCGCGCGGCGAGTTCGTGGTGACCATCGACGCCGACCTGCAAGACGCCCCCGAGGAGATCCCGCGCATGCTCGCCAAGCTGCGCGAGGGGTTCGACGTGGTGAGCGGCTGGAAGCAGCATCGTCACGACCCTCTGTCCAAGCGCCTGCCGTCGCTCTTGTTCAACTTCGTCGTACGGCGCGCCTGCAAGGTGGCGCTGCACGACTTCAACTGCGGGCTCAAGGCCTATCGACGCGAGGCGCTCGCCGAGCTGCCGCTCTATGGCGAGATGCACCGCTACATCCCCGTGCTGCTCAACGCCATGGGCTTTGGCGTCACCGAGCTCGTCGTGCGCCACGATCCGCGGCGGTTCGGGGTCTCCAAGTACGGGTTGGGTCGCCTCTTCAAGGGCCTGTTCGACTTCATCACCGTCCTGCTCAACACGCGCTATCGCGCGCGGCCGTTGCACATGTTCGGCCTCGCCGGCCTCTGTCTCGGCGCGGCCGGGCTCGGGACGCTCTCCTACCTCACCGTGTTGTGGTTTCTAGGCGCGCGGCCGATCGGCCAGCGGCCGCTCTTGATGCTCGGCCTGCTCCTCGTCATGGTCGGCGTGCAGATCGTCAGCACCGGGCTTTTAGCCGAGCTCGTGAATCGTCAGATCCAGCGCAGCGACGCCTACTACACCGTGCGCGCGTTTCGCGCTCCGGCCGATGCCCCAAAGTAGCGCCGATGATCGCTTTGTGCGCGTGACGCTCGCCGAGCTCGTGCTCGGCGTCGAGGTCGAAGCGCCGAAGGAGGCCCTCGCGCTCATGGCGCGGCGCCGCCTCGGCATTTCTTTACGAGACCTCGGTGAGCCCTTGGTGGTGCGCCGCGCGCTCGACGCCCGGCGTCGTCCGCCACGCTACGTCTACACCATAGAGCTCTCGCTCGCGCGTGCGCTCGCCTCAAGGCTCGTCGCGCAGAAGCTCGTCACCCCCGTCGTGCCCATCCCGCGGCGCACCTGGCGCTTTCCGTCGCGTCCTTTTGGGCCGCCGCCGTTGGTGGTGGGGGCGGGGCCGGCCGGGCTCTTCGCGGCGTTGACCTTGGCCGAGGCGGGATTGGCGCCCGTGGTGATCGAGCGCGGCCGGATGGTCGACGAGCGCGCCGCGGACATAAGCCGGCTCTATCGCGCGGGGGTGCTCGACCCCGAGTCGAACGTGTGCTTCGGCGAGGGCGGCGCGGGGACCTTCTCGGACGGCAAGCTGCATACGCGCGTCGGGGATGAGCGCGTGCGGCTCGTGCTCGAGGCCCTGGTCGCGCACGGCGCCAAGCAAGATATCCTCGTCGATCATCGCCCGCACCTCGGCACGGATCGACTGGTGGTCTTGCTGCGCGCGCTGCGGCGCCACCTCATCGAGCGCGGCGTGGTGTTTCGTTTTGGCGAGGCGCTCCATGAGCTCGTCGTCCGTGACGGCGCGCTCGCGGGTGTGCGGCTCCGCGGTGGTGAGCAGGTGGACGCGCGCCAGGCGGTGCTCGCCACCGGTCACTCGGCGCGCGACGTCTTCTCGCTCCTCGACCGCGCGAGGTTGCCGCTCGAGGCGCGCTCCTTCGCCGTCGGGTTTCGCGTGGAGCATCCGCAGGAGCTGATCGACGAGCTAAGGTACGGTCGCGCGGGCCGCTCGCGTGGGCTCCCCGCCGCCGATTACCGCCTCGCGTACAACGAGAAGGGCGACGCGCGGCGCGGCGTCTATTCTTTTTGCATGTGCCCAGGCGGCGTGGTGGTGCCGACACCGACGGTCGAGGGCGAGCTGTGCATAAACGGCATGAGCCACTCTTCGCGGTCGGGCCGCTTCGCGAACAGCGCCATCGTCGTGACCGTAAACCCCGCGGACTTCGGCGGTGACGGCGCCCTCGCCGGGGTCGAGTTTCAAGCGGGCATCGAGCGCGTGGCCTTCGCGTAAGGGGGCGGCGCTTTTTGTGCCCCCGCCGCGCGCGTCGCGGACTTCGTCGCGGGGCGTCGCTCGAGCACCCTGCCGAAGACCAGCTATCGGCGCGGCGTCGTGAGCGGTGATCTCGACGCTCTCTACCCGCCTCCCTTGATCGCGGTGCTCCGCCGGGCGCTCGCTTACTTCGACCGCAAGATGCCGGGCTTCGTCACCGAGGAGGCGGTGCTCATCGGTGTCGAGACTCGCACGGCCTCGCCCGTGCGCCTCTTGCGGGACGAAGGCTT
>CAYXQW010000060.1:0-10914 GCA_964466695.1 uncultured Bdellovibrionales bacterium | reverse complement strand
CGGGCCGTCGGGCGCCAGTCGAGCTGCCACGGCACGGCGGTTGTATCTATCTCGAAGGGGTAGGGCGCTTCGGTAAGCTTTGGCGTTACGTCCTCGAGCGCGCTTACGAGCTCGGCCTCGTAGGAGGAGCTCGGCCGTGCGAGGATCAAGGCGGCCGCGGCATCGAACAGGCGACCTGCGCCGTGCGCGCGCGGCGTGTTGAGGCCGGTCGCGAGCATACGCCGCACGACCGCGAGCTCTTCGGGGGCGACTTGCGCAAAAAGCTCTAGGGGCGCGAGCGGCGGCTGGCCCGCGAACGCGTCGTCGAGCATGGCGAGCGCGAGGCGCCAGGGCTCTCGCACCGCGAGATCGCCGCCGGCGAGGCGCAAGGGGCGCATGGTGGCGAGGCGCGCCGCGCGGTGCCGCCAGGTGAGCAGGACCTCGCCGCCCCACATGGCGCCGTCTTCGCCGTAGCCGCTGCCGTCGAAGGCGACGCCGAGCACCGGGCCTTCGAGCTCGTGCTCGGCCATCACCGCGACCACGTGTGCGTGATGATGCTGCACGCCTATCGCTCTTATGCCCTCGCGCTTTGCGCGCGCACGCGCGTAGCGTGTGGCGGGGATATCGGGGTGGAGATCGTGCGCGAGCAGGCGCGGCGTTATCCCGAGCAGGCGCTCGAAGTGAGCCACCGCCTCGGCGAAGGCGGCGTAGGCCTCCGGGCTGTCGAGGTCGCCCTGATGTGGGCTGAGCACCGCCGCGTCCTCGTGGCCGAGGCAGAAGGTGTTTTTGAGCGCCGCCCCGCAGGCGAGCGTCGAAAGTGCGAAGGGTCGCGCGACATGGATAGGGCGCGGCGCCATCCCGCGCGCGCGGCGCAAGAACATGGGCGCGCCCGCGACTATGCGCGCGACCGAGTCGTCGGCGCGCAGCACCACCTCGCGGTCGTGCGCGAGCACGAGCTCGGCCAGATGCGCTCGGTGCGCGAGCATGTGCTCGTTGTGGTGGATGACAGGCTCGCCCGCGAGGTTGGCCGAGGTTATGACGAGCGGACAGGCGACCTCGGCGAGCAAGAGCTCGTGCAAGGGGGAATACGGGAGCATGACCCCGAGCAGGGAGGTGGCAGGCGCGACCGCGGGCGCGACTACGGCCTCGGCGCGGCGCTCGGCGAGCACGATGGGCCGCGCAGAAGAGCACAAGAGCTCGCGCTCGCAGGCGTCGAGGTATACGAGCGCCTGGGCCATCTCGAGGTTTTCGACCATGACGGCGAAGGGCTTATGAGCGCGCCGTTTGCGCTCGCGGAGGGTGGCGACGGCGCGGGGCGAGGTGGCGTCGGCCGCGAGGTGAAAGCCCCCGAAGCCCTTGATGGCCACGATCTCGCCGCGCGCGAGCGCCGCCTTAGCCATGGCCAGCGCCGCGCTCGTCGAGGGCTCGCGCACGCCTTCGTCGAAGACCAAGAGCTTCGGGCCGCAGCGCGGGCACGCGGTGGTCTCGGCGTGATAACGCCGGTCCGCCTCCGTCTCGTATTCGCGGCGGCAGTCCTCGCACATGGGAAAATCCGCCATGGAGGTGCGCTCGCGGTCGTAGGGCACCTCGCGCACCATCGAGAGCCGCGGGCCGCACGCGGTGCAGTGGGTGAAGACATATAGATAGCGCCGATCGCGCGGGTCTTTGAGCTCGGCGAGGCACAGCGGGCACGTCGCGAGATCCGGGGGGATGGCGAGCTTGCGTGGGCCGCGCGCCGCGCTCGGGACGATCTCGAAGGTCGAGGTTGCGCGTGGCGCGATGATCTCGATCTCCACGTCCTCGAGCACGGCGCCAGGTGGGCTGCGCGCGGCGAGCTCTGCCAAGAACGAGGAGAGGGCGGGCTCGTCGCCGAAGACCTCGATGACCACGCCCGCACCGTCGTTGCCGATGCTCCCCGTAAGCTCGAGCTCGCGCGCGAGTCGCGCCACCGCGGGGCGCATCCCTATGCCCTGCACGAGGCCGCGGATCGCGACGCGGCGCCCGCCGTGCGCGGTGCTCAAGGGCGACCTCGAGCGTACTTGAGCACGCGCACGAAGAGCCCGCGCGCGCCGAGGTTTTTTAGCTCGACCTCGTCGCTCAAGCGGCGCACGGCGCCGAGCCCCGCGCCGAGGCTTCCATGGCCGCCCGAGTAGCCGTCCGCGAACACCGCCTCGAGATCACCGACCCCCGGTCCTTCGTCGGTGATGGTGATCTCGACGCCGAGCCGCGGCGCGTCGAGCACCCTCACCGAAAGCTCACCGCCGCCGGCGTACTTCACGGCGTTGGTGACAAGCTCGCTCACGATGATGCCGAGCTCGGCGGCGTCGCGCGTCGAGAAGCCGGCGCGCCGGGCGAGGCGCATGGCGCGCGGCGCGCACCACGAGGCGTCGTGCAAGTGCCGAGCACGACAGGTGAAGGGGCTCAGATCGGGAGACGGCATGCGCGGCGCGGGCTCTCAGCTCTCGCTGCGACTAGACTCGATCACGTGCAAGACCACGCACGTGGCGTCGTCGATGGTCTTGCCGTGATCGGCCAAGATGCGATCTGCGACTTGCTGCGGTGAGGGCCCACGGCCGAGCGAGGATTTTTTGGTAGCGTCGAGGCTCATGGCGAAGCTGAAGCGCGAGGAGATCCCGTCGCTGTAAACTGCGAGCCAATCTCCCGGTGACACCTCGAAGTCGAACGTCTTGACCTTGCGCAGCCGCCGGCCAAGGACACCCGCGATCGAGACGGGGCGCACCGGTTTGCGGCTTTTCGCCTGCACCTCGATGTTACCCACACCGGCGAAGCAGAGCTTCAAGGTCATGCGATCGATCGCGAGCAGCGCCCCAGCGGCGCCGCGCGTGCTTACGAGCGCGCGGTCGGCGGCGAGCAAGACACCCTCGATGTCGCGAGGGTCCTCGGCGCGGCGTACGGCGTCACAGAAGGCCCGCGCCGCGGCCTCGGCGTGCGGGCCATGACCGAGACCATCGGCCACGGCCAAGAGGAACAGCTCCTCGCGCTCGACCGCGAACAGCGCATCGCCACAGAGCGTCTCGCCGCGGCAGGGTCTCTGCGCCACGCCCCGCTCTATTTCGATCATCGGTTCTTCTTGGTGGTGATGACGGTGGTGCCCTTGCCCACGGTGGAGTGGATCTGCAGGTCGTCCATCAAGGCCTTCACCCCGAGCAACCCACGGCCCATGCCGGTCTTGGAGACGTACTTGCCGTGCAAGATCTCCTCGACGTTGTGGATCCCGGGGCCCTCGTCGCGCGCGATGATCTCGACTTTCATGGGGTCGCTGTTCTTGATCGAGACGACGATCTCGCCGCCGCCCGCGTAGCGCGCGATGTTGCGCGCGAGCTCGGAGATCACCGTCGCCACCTTGATCTGCATCGAAGCGGGGAAGCCCGCGGCCTGACAGAGATCTTGGCCGGCCTTGCGCGCGCCGAGGATGTCGAGCTCGTTGCGGATGGCGACCATGACCGTGCTCGGTTTTTCGATAGCCTTGGTCGCCACCACCAACGCCGTGCGCACGCGATTGAGACACTCGGCCTGCGTGGCGTCATCGCGGATGTGCACACGCAGGCTGATGCCGAGCCGCGCCATGAAGCGATCCACGTCTACCGCGCGCGGAGTGTTAAGCTCCAGGCCGGAGGTCTTCACCGTCGAGGCGAGCACGGCGCGCGCGAGGATCTCGCCGACCGAGTCGCGCAGTATCTCATGTAACCTGTTTTGCAAGTCGCTCATCCCCCGGCTTGTTCCTCAGCTTGCGTGGCGAGAAGCTCGTCCAAGATCGAGGAGTCGGTCTTTCGTGTGACCTTGAGGCTCTCGATGGCGGCCTCGAGGTCGAGCGCGGTGTCTACCCCCTTGAGATCCATGTCCATCTCCACCAAGGTGATGGCGATCATGGGGTCGAGCCCGGAGATCACGGTCTTGGTGCCCATGAGCCGCGCGACGAGCGCGACGTCGCGGATGGTGCGCGTGATGAAGGTGTCCATCACCCCGATGCCGGAGACGTCGATGACCAGGCCCGAGGGAGATAAACGCTCAATGGCCAAGGTCACGTCGTCCTTGAGCTGCTTGACGAGGTCGTCGCTCAAGGCCACCTGGATGGGCACGATCAGGTTGCCGTAGAGCCTTATGATGGGGATGCGAAGGCCGTGTAACACGCCCGTCCTCGTTTCGTTAGCGGTGCTGTGCCTTCATACGCAGGCACTCTTTGAGCCCGGCTTGCAGGTCGCGCATGGTGGTGATCGAGGACAAATCTATGCCGAGCTCTACCAGGGTCTGTGCCACGGCTGGCCGCACCCCCGAGACGATACACTTGGTGCCGAGCAGCTCGGCCGAGCGGATCACCTTGATGAAGTGATCGGCGGTGCGGGTGTCGACTACTTCGACCCCCGTGATGTCGAGGATGACGAAGCGCGCCTGACGCGCGACGACGTCATTTAAGAGCTTCTCCATCATCTCGGCGGTGCGCTTGGAGTCCACGACGCCGATGATGGGCAGCGCGAGCACGTCGTCCCAGACCTGCAAGATGGGGGTTGAGAGCTCCTGGATCGCGAGCTGCTGGCTGCGGATAGTGTCGACCTGCTTGCGGATCTCTTCGATGGTGCTGTTTAAGCCGCTGCCAAAGCGCGCGACGAGGTCGTCGTCGGCGCTCGTCACCGCCTCGCTCACCCGCGCGTCGAGCCTGCCCGCGCTCACCTCGGAGAGCACGTGGAAGCACTCCGACAACCCGATGGCGATGTCCATGGAGGTTTGCTGAAAGACGCCGAGATCGCGGATGATCTCGTTCAACAGGTGACCCACCTCGGCGGTGAGCGGGTCGCTCGCCTCCATGATGCTGTCTGGAGCACGTACCGTGCAGTCGCCGTTCTTGACGGCCGCGAGCACCTGCCGGAGCTCGGCTAACGCCGCCGCGGGATCGATGGTGGCTTTGGGCATAATGAGGTCCTCCGCTAAAGCTGGCGTTGCTTATCGCGCGGCTCGACTAGAACTTGATCTGCGCGATCTTGGTGTTGCCCTGCTGCGATACCGCGAGCAAGGTCTTGTTCATGCGCGTGCACCATTTGCGCACGTCGTCCTCGAAGGTGGCGCAGTCGGCCGTGACCTCGAGGATGTCGCCCGGCGCGAGCTCCGGCATCTTGGCCGCGATCTTGAGGATGGGTTGCGGACAACGAAGACCCGTGGCGTCGAGCTTCAAGGTGGCCATGCGCATCTCCTTTTGTTTTACGCCGTGACTTTAACAGGCCGCGGACATGAATGCTATTCTAGTTACCGCGAGGGTCGCTTGACCGTGGCGCGCGCGACTCGGTACAGACGCGCGCGGGGTGGCGACGCGGGAGCACATTCGAGTGAGAGGCCTTTTTTGGAGAGTGCCGCGCGCGCGCGAGCGCGCCTGTGAGCTCTGTGCTCCGCTCGACGTCGAGCTCGTCGCCGCGAGGCCCGTAGATCCTCGCTTCGGCGAGCTGCTCGTCTTGCACCACGCAGATGAGTGGCCAAAGGCGCCCTTTTACGAGGACGCGGCGGTCGGGGTCTTCATCGCGGTCTCGGGCTGGTTCGTCTTTCGTGGCGTGTTAAACGACCTCACGACGCTCGGTCGCGCGCTGGAAGCCGCGCGTGATGTGGAGGCGGTCGCGCGAGAGATCGAGGCCGGGGCGTTCATCATGCTCGTAGACCTCGCCGGCGAGCGCTCCTTTGTGACCGACGCCTTCGGCTTGCACCCGCATTATACGACCTCCGAGGGGGCCGTGGCGCCCTCGCCGTGGTTTCTACGCGCGGGTAAGCGGCGCTCACCTCTGCGCGATGAGATCTTGCGGACGACCAACCACCTCTTCGGTAACGCCACCGCCTACGAGGGGATTGAGCGGCTCGAGCCCGGCGCCGTCATCGGCGCTTCGACCACGCGCACTTACGCGGATTACCTCCCAACCCCCCGCTCGCCGCGCGAAACCATCGCGTCCCTCGCAAAAATCGTCGGTGCTTTTCGAGGCTCCTCGCGCCTCTTGCCTTTGAGCGGCGGCCTCGACTCGCGTTTGTTGCTTGCCGCTGGCGACTTCGACTTCTCCTACACCTTCGGGCCCAAAGAGAGCGGCGACCGACCCGTCGCGCGCCAATTCGCGCACAGGTTTCGTGAGCACCGCGAGCTCTCGTTACTCGACCTCGACTATCGCGAGGAGGTGCGCGCGTGCGGCCTCGCCATGCTGGACGGGCTCTCGCCGCGCCCGTTCGTAGAGCTGCTCGAGGTCTATCGTTGGGCGCGGCGAGCTTTTGGCCCCTGCGCCTACTTCGACGGCTATCTCGGCGATGTCTTGCAGCGCGGCCTCTACCTCACGCACGGCGGCTTGCGCGGCGCGCTGGCCAAGGTCTTCCCGCCCTTGACCCTCGGGCGCTTCGACGCCGCGGCGTTTCTGCGCCGCAAGTACGCGCGGCTCGATCGCGACGGCTTCGATTTCTTGATGAGCGTCTTCGAAGAGAAGATGTCGCGCTTCGACCTCGATTCTCCGCACCGCGTGGTGTTGTTCGACGTGCTTTACGGTCGCGGCGCGCGCTACGTGGTCTTCGGCGGCACGGTCTTGTCGAGCCAGTTCTTTGCGAGCGTTACGCCCTTCGCCACGCGCGACGTCTTCTCTTCCATGTTCGCGAGCTCGGCTCCCGACTGGCTCTCCTATCGCGCGATGGCGCGGCTCTGGCGCGAGGTCGCGCCAAAGCTCGGGCGCGTGCCGACCTACTCGGGCTTCGTACCCACCTGGAACCCGCATCGAAGCCGTCTGACCATGCTCGTGACCAAGGCGCTCGGCCGCGCCGGCCTCTGGCGGCGGTCGGTCTCATACGAGTCCGAGCTTCTGCGCGTCACATGGCGGGGGCGTGGCTGACTTCATGCTGCGCAAGATCCTCCTCACGGGCCTCGGCCTCGTGCTCACCGGCGTCGCGCATTTGAGCTTCAACGCGGTCGCGCTTCGGCTCTTCGGCGAGCGTGTGACCGGGCAGATAAACGTCGCGTTCTCGCTTGGGATGTTGCTCGTGATCCCGGCGAGCACGGCCTTCGGCGCCACGGTGGTCCGCTACGTGGGGCTCGCCAAGGGCGCGGGCGATGCGCGGCGCGCGGCGTGGGTCTTTCGCACGCTGTTTGGCGCGACCTTGCTCGTGGCCTTGATCGCCGTGGGCGTGGTCTTCATCTTCGCCGAGAGGATCGCCGCCTCGCGCGGGGTTAGCCAGGCGTTCGTGTGGTACGCGGGCGTGTTCTCCTTGGCCTACGCGGTATATCTCTTCGTGCGCAACGTGCTCTACGCCCTCGACCGGGTGCCGCTCTACACGGCCCTGGAGCTTCTGTCCGCGGTGGCGTTCTTCCTCGGGCTCGGGCTCGCGGCGTTCCTCGATGAGCCCGGGCTCATGTTGTTCGCGTTCATCGCGCAGTACCTGACCTTCGCCGTGGCGGCCATATGCTCGCGCGCCTTGCCTCGCTGGCGCGGCGCTCTCGCGCGCGATCACCAAACGGCGCGCGTCCCTACGCGCGACCTCGCCTCCTACTCGCTGCTCTCGCTGCTCGGCACCGCCACGTCGCTCAGCATGCGCGAGCTCGCGGTCTTTTTGGCCCCGAGCTTCGCGGGGCTCGAGGGCGCCGCTTATCTCGCGCTGTCTTTGTCGCTGCTTCTGCCGCTCAACGTCATCCCGCGCATGCTCCGCAGCGTCTTTATGGCTCACGGCGCGCACACCGACGGCGCCGGCGATCGCGCGCGCTTCGTGCACCCTCTCAACGAGGCCTCGCACTGGCTCATGCTCGCCACGATCCCGACGTGCATGGGGCTTATCATCCTGGCCTCGCCGCTGTTCGTGCTCATGGGCGGCGCTCCTACACCCGAGCGCCTCCTGGTCTTTCGGCTGCTGGTCGCCGGGGCCACCGTGGACGTGCTCGCCACCCCCGTCATCAACGCGCTCGCGGGCTCAGGGAGGGTGAAGATCAACACCATCGCCGCGGTCCTGGCCTTCGCGGCGGCGCTCTTGACGTGGTGGATCACGGGGAGGCACCTCGGGCTCGTGGGCCTCGCCCTCGGAGCCGCGATCGCGTTCGTTATAAGGAGCATCATCCCCATGGCGCATGCCTATCGTGAGCTCGGGGTGCGTTATACGCGGCGGCCGGGTATGGTCCTTATCCTCGTCGGGCTCGGCCTCGTCGCGGTCGCCTGCGAGCACCTCACGGCGCGCCCCCTGACGGTGGGGATCGCCTACGGCGCCTTGGCCGTCGTGGTCTTATCACCCTCGCTCTGCGAGCTTTTCGCCATGTTGTCGCGCGCGCATCGTTGAGGTTGTTTTTCCCTCGGGAAATCCTGTAGAGAGGGCCGGCCTTACGCGCTAGATAAAGAAAGCTTTCGAATGTACGAGAACCAGCGTTCTTCCTCCGAGCCCGCCGCGCCAGGTGGTGTCGCACATCGGCAGCTCCTGCTCCGCGCGGCTCGCCTCGCGCTCGTCTTCGTGCTCCCTCTCTATCCGCTAGTCCCTCGCTTTTCACTTTGGGGCCCGCTCGGTATCGACGACCTCATCCCGTCGATCTGCCTCCTGCTCGGGCTCATGGCCCTCGTGACGAGGCGCCCGGTGCTCGACCTGCGTCTGCTCGCGCCGTTTTTGATCTTCATCACCATCGCCACCTTGACCACGCTGCTCAACGCGCAGACCGGCATGCTCGGGCTCTGGTCGTTTTTGCGCGTGGGGGTCAGGTTCGGCTTCTACGCGGTGCTCTACGTGCTCATCGTGACCTTGCTCGAACCGGCGCATCGGCGCAGGCTCTTGCAGGTCCTGGCCATAGTCGCGCTGTTCGAGGCGTTGTTCGGGGTCGCGGCTTACTTATTCCGCATCCATGGCCCCTTCGGGATGGGGATGATCTCCTACCCCGAAGTCCCGCTCGAGGCGCGCGTGCGTGTTCAGGGCACCTTCGGCGGCGAGATCCCCGAGGGCGCGACGTTCTTGAACCGGGCCAACTTCTATTCGGCCTTCCTGGTCATGGGGTGGATCGCGTTTTTGGCGTCGTACGGGGCGCGACGACTTACGGCCGCGCTCGGTACGGGTATCATCGGCCTCGGCCTGATGGTCTCGTATTCGCGCATGAGCTTGATCGCGGCGTTCATCGGCAGCGGCCTGCTCGGGTTTTTTAGGCGTCGCGTCGTCGTGGTCGTGGCGATGGCCGCCGTTTTCGGGCTCGGCCTCTTGTTCTCCGTGGGTTTGCGGGAGCGCTTCTTGGATCTCGGCACCGATCGTTTCACCTTGTGGCGCCTGGCGGCGCAGGTGATCGCGGCGCACCCATGGACAGGCTGCGGCGACTACAACTACGCGAGCGCGCTCGCCGCGCTCGGGCTCGACATCTCGGGCATGCACGTGTTCTACCCGCACGCCTCGCTGCTCTTCGCCTCGGTGCACTACGGCTTGCCCGCGGGCTTCATGCTGCTCGCTACCTACTTCGTCTTTGCCTGGTCGAGCTTTCGGGCCTGGCGCGCGCAACACGACGTACGCGATCTGTTACGGTTCGTGCTGGTGGTGACGTTCTTCGTGCACGATCTCAGCAACAGCCTGATGTTCATCCCCGAGGTGGCCATGGCCTTTTGGATCGTCTTCGCGGCGACCTCAAGCTCGGCGCCAAAGATGGTGGCGATGCAGGGAATCGAACCCCGGACACAGCGGTTATGAGCCGCTTGCTCTAGCCATCTGAGCTACATCGCCCCGTGAGCGGCCGCTTGATTACGAGACGCGGCTGCACATGTCAAGCAAACGTGCCGCATATACCTTGGGGGCCCTGGTGTAAGGGAGACCTCGATGGAGAGCAGAGCTCGCGTGGGTAAGCGCCAAAGGGCGACGAAGAAAAAAGTTGATCTCGAGCGCGAGCTTCCGTCATGCTTGAAAGTGAAAGATGTTGGCGCGACGTGGAGAACCAAGAGCATCGAGTCTCACGACGCGACTTTGCGGGTGGAGGGTCGATCTTTTTGCGGGAAGCCAAAGGATGACAAAACCGAGGTCGTCGAACGAGTCATGACAAAGAGGACCGCTCTTGATCATCCCACTGTAAGAAGACGCAGCTCCGATAATCCCTCCGAAAGCATTTGCGTGGGCGGCGGCGCGAACCTTTACCACCCAAGCACAAAGGAAGGCCCTGTGGCCAAGCAGAGTGAGGGCAAAGAACCCGCCACGGCTAAAGCTCCGGATGTCGAGCCCACGATCGAGGATATCTCGGCCGAGCAGGGCATCATCGCCAAAGAAGCAGAGGACAAGCTCGCTCGCGAGAGCGCCGAGTCGAAGGCGGCCAAGGACCTGCTCGCGAGCTACATGGAGCAGTTGAGCCACATCCCTCTGTTCACCCCCGAGCAGGAGATGCAAAACGCGCGGCGTCTGCACGAGCTCGAGCTTTGCACGTGGCGGCTTTTGCTCTCCTGCCCGCGCGCCGTGGTCCACCTCTACGCCGAGGCGCAAGAGCTCGAGCCCGTCGTGCAGAAACAGATCGAGAAGCTCTTGACCAATATGCGGCGCGCGGCCATGCGCGTGAGGGGGCGCGATCTGCCGCCGTCGACAGTGCGCGAAAAGCTCATCGAGGAGGCGGCGGTGACCTTGCGGCTCGCCGACTATGACAAGGAGCTCTTGGAGCGCACGATGCGCCGCTGCCGGCGAGAGGCCTGGGGGCGCCGGGTGCTCGACGCGAACATAGTGTTTCGCCTGACGCACACCAGGCTCTCGGAGATCGAGATCGCCAAGAGCAAGTCGCTGCGCGCGCGCAACGACTTCGTGCGCGCCAACCTGCGCCTGGTGGTGAGCGTGGCGCGCAACTTCCACCATCACCGCATCCCCTTCATCGACCTCATCCAGGAGGGCAACGTCGGCTTGATGAAGGCGGTGCATCGCTTCGATCACGAGCGCGGGTTTCGCTTCTCGACCTACGCGCACTGGTGGATCCGGCAGTCCATCGAGCGG
>CAYXQW010000059.1:0-10957 GCA_964466695.1 uncultured Bdellovibrionales bacterium | reverse complement strand
GACCCAGCCTTTCTCGGTGTACGCCGAGTAGAACACGCCCGCCTTGGCGAGCCCCTGGCCGCAGAGGAAGTCGCACATGGTCTCGCCCATGCGCAAAAGCTCGGTGTCCTTTGTGAGCCGGCCGAAGCGGAGCGCCGCGTAGGCCGCGGCGAAGCCGCCGCACCAGCCGCTGAAGATCTCCATGATGCCATCACGGTGCGAGAACCCGAGGCCCTCGTGGAAGTGGCTCTCCTTCAGGCAGCGGACGAACGCGCGCGCGGTCTTTGTAAGCGCAGCCTTGCGCACGGGATAGGCGAGGCCGGGCGAGCACCGCTCCTTGTGCGCGCGAAAGACGCGCGTGTGGTAGGCGCGGCTCGCTTCGCCGGCCGAGTGATAAAGGGTGAGCTCGAGACGCGCGCCGCGACGCCAGGTCAAGGTCGGCTTCTTCGCCACGCCGAGCTTGTGGCCCCATGGGTAGCTCCGTGGCACCTCCTGAGCCGGGAAGGTGAGCACAGCCGTAGGGCGACTTCGCATGTTTGCGAAGCCCACGCCGAGAACGTCGTCCATGCCCTTTTGCGCAACCTCGAAGGACACGGCGGCGTCGAAGGCGAGCGCGTAAGACGCGCCGCCGCTCGTCCACACGACGGCCGGGCACGGCGAGCCGTCGGCGCGAAAGCTCCAAGCGCGCTCGAGACCCTTCGGGTAATCGACGACCTCTTGCCAGGCCTCGTTGTCGCCGTACCAGAGCCCGGGGATGACCAGAAAGCCGCGCTCCTTCGCCTTGGGCGCCAAGAGCTCGTAGCGCACCGTGAGGCGCGCGCGCGGCAAGGCGCGCACGGCGCGGTAGACACGCCGCTCCTCGAGCATGGACACGCCGCCGAAGCTGACCTCGCGCCAACGAGCCTCGACGCTCATCAAGGGGCCGCGCGTGTCCTCGAGCATGCCGCGGCTTTGCGTGCCATCGCTCTCTCGCCAACGCCCGCGATAGCGCTCGCCGTCGACCTCGAGCTCGAGCGGCCAAAGAGCACGAGCCACCTTACGACCACGAAAGCATAAACTCGTCGCACCAAGCGCGTCGATCGAAGACTTCATGAACCGGTTTTATGCCCGGCGCCGCAGGCGAAGGTCAACTTCGAGCGGTCACTCCTTGTGCTGCCAATGACCGTAAAAATGGCTGATCTCGGGTTTGGGGCCGTCTTTGATCTCGACCCAGGCGTTCTTGCCGCCGGCCATGGTGATCGTCTGCTCGATATATCCCGAGACGATCAGGCGATGCAGCGCGTGCTGATAAGGGTCGGTGACCTCACCTATATAAAGACCGGGGCTGCTCTTTAGCACCCGCGCGTGGCCAGTGTTGAAGTAGTTGTTCCACACGCGCGCGAGCTTGCCGAGGGTGGTCTCTACCGAGGCGAAGATGAGCAAGATCTTATAAGCACCCGAGAGATCGAGCCGCGCCGTCGTGCGCCCCATCGCTTGCAGATCACGATTGTAGGTCGAAGGCCGCGCCCGCGCGAAGGCCTCGAGAAAGCGGTGCTGCATCTCGATCGGGTAACGATTGGTCGGTAAGATCGGCCCCACGAGGAAGAGCTGCTGAAGATCGGCGGCGAGGTTTTTCTCGGCAAACTCCCGCAAACCCTCCTCACCCAAAGTCTCGGCCAACCAGGCCCGATAGCCACGAAACCCTGTACCCTTGAACTCCGGCGTAATATCGGTGTCAGACAAGTGAGACCTCGCAACGCACACGAAACTCACGAAATATCTCATTATAGCGCGCCGCGAGCCCATACCAAGAAATCTTGTTGCCCACCTGACCTCCCTCTCCCCAAGGGAGGTCAGATGGGACTTTTGGAGGAGACATGACACGGGCCTTGCCCGCTTTCCCTATTCCCCAGGCGATTCGTGCGGCGAATCGTCCCTCCCCCATCGGCCGCCACATGAGACACTCAAGGGGTGTGGCAACCATCGCACGGCCTCGATCCCCCTCCCCACGACCGCCGCGTCAATATTCAAATGCACAACGCGTGCCAACATCGCAGGGGAGAGCCCAAAAGGCCCCAAAACGCTCGCAATCACCTGATTTATAAGAGATTAATGCCGAGGGTGCGCTTCTTTTCGCGCCCGCGCCGGTAGAGCTCGGATCGCGCCGATGTAGCATTTTGACACATGGTCGCGTGTCAGAATGCTACACGGCAAGCTTACGCGATGCGACAGGCTTCGTCGAAGGCGAGGCGGGGGGCGCGGGGGTAGAGCTTCTGCGGGTCGCCGTGACCTAAGTTCACGAGGAAATTGGACTTCCACCTACCATCGGGGAAGAACTCGGCATCCACGGCCGCACGGTCGAAGCCGCCCATGGGGCCGCAGTCGAGCCCGAGCCCGCGCGCGGCCAAGATGAGATAAGCCCCTTGCAGGGTGCCGCTGAGTATCGCCATTTGCAGAGCATCGTCCTTCGGCATACCCGCGATGGCGGCGACGAGGCCGGGGGCGTTCGGCACGAGCTTTGAGAGGTGCGCACGAAAATCGGTGTCATAGGCGACGATGACCGTCGCGGGGGCGGCCATGGTCTTTTCGACGTTACCGGGGTCGAGCGCCGGGCGCAGGCGCTCCTTGGCTTTTGGGCTCGTCACGAACATGAACCGGCCGGGCTGGCAGTTCGCCGCCGTCGGGGCCATGCGCAAAAGCTCGTAGAGCCGCTGCAAGACGTCTTCGTCGAGAGGGCGATCGAGCCAGCCGTTGTGGGTGCGGGCCTCGGTGAACAACAAGGCCAGGGCGCGTTCCTCGAGACTCGTCATGTCGGGGTACTCCTCCTTGGATGATCTACATCGATGACTTACGTTGAGCCCGGAAGGCAGCGTCGTCAACTCTTGCTCTTGCCGAGAAATCTCACGATCGCGTCCGGGATCTCGTCGCGCGCGAGCACGTGCTTTGCGGCACCGAGGTCGATCGCTGCCTTCGGCATGCCGAAGACCACCGAGGAGCCCTCGTCCTGGGCGATGGTGACAGCTCCCGCCTCGGACAAGGCAGAGAGCCCCTCGGCGCCATCCGTCCCCATGCCGCTCAGGAGCACCCCGATGGCTTGGTCGCGGTAGACGCACGCCACCGACTCGAACAGAAAATCGACCGAGGGCCGTTGGTTGTTGCGCGGAGGGGAGGAGTCGACGCCTAAGAGACCTATGTGCTCGGTGACGATGTGCGGCCCGCGTACGGACATATAGACGTTGCCCGGGAGCAGGCGGGTGCCGGCCACGGCCTCGTGGATGGGCATGCTGATCTGCGCGCCGAGCCAGCTTATGAAGCCCTCGGAGAACACCTCCGAGAGGTGCTGCACGATGACGACCGGCACCGGCAAGTCCGCCGGCAGGCGGGAGAGGATGGCTTGCAGGGTGCGCGGGCCGCCGGTCGAGGCACCGAGGACGACGAGCTTGATGGGCGAGGGCTTGCTCGACCACGTCTCGCGCGCGTGCCGCTCGCGCTGGCGATCGATCTGTCGCGCCAAGACGTGCGGCACCACGGGGATGTCGGCGAGGCGACGGGCGAGCTCGAGCATGTGGCGCGCGTCGCCGAGCGAAGGCCAGATGGTCGGCTTTTGCACGAGATCGAGCGCGCCGCGCGCGAGCGCCTCGAAGAGCAGATCACGGCCGTCGAGGTGCGGCTCGCTGGTGATGACGAGGATGCGCGTCGGCGCCTGGGCCATGATATGGGCGATAGCCTCGATGCCGTCCATCTCGGGCATCTGGACGTCGATCGTGATGAGCCGCGGCGCGAGGCGCTTGGCCTCGTCGATAGCCTCACGGCCGTTGGTCGCCTCACCCACGATCACGAAGTCGGGGCTCGAGGAGAAGGCGAGCCTGAGCGCGCGGCGCACGAGGGGCGAGTCGTCGACAACGAGCACACTTATGGCGGAAGATGAGCTCATTCTTCTTCACCTCACGCGGCCAACGCGAGCGAGCGTCGTACGACCTCCGCGATGTTCAAGACCAGCGCCAGATCTCCCTCCTCGAGCACGCATCCCCCGGCGACCATGGGGTTGCCCGAAAAAAGCGGCCCGAGCGGCTTGATGACGGCCTCGGTCTCGGCGTGCCAAGACGAGATACCCAAGGCGAGGGCGCGGCCCTCGTGCGCCAAGACCACCACGCGCTCGGGGTGCGCGCCGCGCGCCGCGCCCAACAGCGACGAAAGATCGCAGAAAGGGATCCAGTCGTCACGAAAGCGCAATTGCGTCGCGCCACCCACCACGGCGACGTCGTGCGCGCTCATGGCCGTAACGCCGAGCACGCCCGCCACCGGGATCGCGAAGAGCGTCTCGGCGACGGCCACGACCAGGACATGACTCAAGGCGACGCTGATCGGCGTCTTGAGCTCGAAGCGCGTCCACGCTCCGGGCTCGCTGAAGACCTGCACCATGCCGCCGAGGCCCACGACCTGGTGCTTGACCACGCTCAAGCCTATGCCGCGGCCCGAGAGCTCGGTGACGTCGCGCTTGGTCGAGAAGCCCGAGTGAAAGAGCAGCGAGAGTATCTCCTCGTCGTTCATGGCAGGCGACGCCATACCGAGCTCCTGGGCGCGGGCTCTTATGATCTTCGGGTCGATGCCGCGGCCGTCGTCGAAAATCGTGATGGTGACGTAGCCGTGGCTCTGGCGCGCGCCGAGCTCGAGGATCGCCTCCTCGCTTTTTTGGGCGCGCGCCCGCTCGTCGCGCGTCTCGATGCCGTGATCGATGCTGTTGCGCACGAGGTGCAACAAGGGCTCGGCGAGGGTGTCCACCACGACCTTGTCTATGGTCACCCCGTTGTCGACGATGTTGAGCCTGATGCGCTTTTGCTGCTCGCGCGCGAGGTCGCGCACCTGGCGCACGTAGCGCTCGAACAAGGAGCGCACCGGCACCAGCCGCAGCTCCCGGGTGCGATGCTCGATCTCGCGCGTCTGGAGCTCCCCCTCGTGGATGCGCTGGGCGTGCACCTCGATGATGCCGCGGAGCTGCTTCTCGATCGCGAACAACTCGGCGACCGCCGGGTGCGACACCGAAGCCTCCATGATCTGGAGGGTAGATGAGAGCTGCTCCGCGATCGCGCGCAGCGAGGCGACGACGCGCTCGTGCTGCGTGTATGCGACGATGATCTCCCCGGCGGCCGACGAGAGCCATCCGACCACCCCGGCATCCACCCGCAAGGACGCGTCGCTGTTGCGCGCCTCGTGGTGCGCGGCGAGAGCGTGCTCCTCCGCGCCTCCATGCTCATTGGGTAGCGGCGCGGGCGCGGTCTCGGATGACATGAAGGAGTCGAAGCGCTCGAGGATCTTTTGGCAAAGCTCCGCGCTGCTCCTTTCACCCGGCTCCGCCTGGAGCATGCGCTCGAGCGCGTCCGCGGCCGCGAGCAGCAAGTCGCCCGCGGCTTCGATTTCACGGAAGTTGCGGGCGGCGCAAAACGAGAGCAGCTCTTCGGCGGCGTGCGCGATGCGGCTGAGCTCGAAGAAGCCGAGCATGCGCGCCTCGCCCTTGAGCGAGTGCAGCTCGCGTCGCAGATCCTCGAACACGCTCTGGTCGCGGGGTTCTTGCTCGATGTGCACCCAGGCCACGGCCACGCGCTCGAGCCGCTCGCGCGTTGTACGTCGAAACTCCTCCAAGAGCTCGACGTCGAAGCGCGTGCGCGAGCTCACCCGAGCGTCTCCTCGCTCCCGCGCGCTTCCTCCATACCGGCGCGATACTGGAACAAGAGGGTCAGCTCCTCGGCGATGCGCACGAGGTACTCGGCGGTGGCCTTGGTCTGCCCCGCGCCCGCCACCGCGTGTTTGGTGAACTGTTGGATCTCGTGCATGCTCTGGGTGACCTGCTCGGTCCCGCTCCTTTGCTGCGCGGTGATCATCGTGATCCGCTTCGAGGTCTCCATCGTCTCACGCGAGAGCCGCTGGCCCTCCTCGACGGCCACCACGCCGGAGTTCGAGAGGTCGCCCATCTGACCGGCGAGCTGCTTTATCTGCTTGGCGGCGCCCATGACGGTCTCGGCGAGCCTGCGCATCTCGGCGCCGACGAGGGCGAAGCCGCGACCGGCCTCGCCGGCCTTGGTCCCCTCGAGCGAGGCGTTGAGCGCCAAGATCTCGCTCTTGTCGGCGATCTGTTGAATAGCCTCCGAGACGTCGCGGATCTTGATGGCTTGCTGACTCAACAAGCTCATACGCTCGGCGATGGTGGTGCTCGCCCCGGCGGTGCGCTCGGCGGCGCCGAGCACCGACTCGGCGCCCTCGGCGATCTGGTTGGAGGACTCGACCAGGGCCTGCATGGTCCTCTGCGTCTCGTCGACCGCCGCGGCCTCATCCGAGGCGTTGGACTCGGTCTGCTTGGACACGGCGAGCATCTCCGAGGCCGAGGCCCGCAGGTCGTGCACCACGCGCGTCACCTTGTTGTCCACGCCGCGGACACGGCGGATGATGGAGCGCGCGGTGACACCGACGATACTCGCGCAGATGATGGTCAAGACCAACGTCACGGCGACGCTCCAGTTGCGCGCCTTACGCACGTCGGCCAAGGTGCGCGTGAGGCTGATGCCGATGACGATCGCGGTCGGCTCGACGCCGCGCGCGGCGACCACCGTGGTGTATTGCCGCACGGGCACCCCGTCGGCCACGAGCTCGATCACCGACACCTCGTTTTGTTTACCCCTCTGTGCGGCGGGTTGTCGCTCCTCCGGCACGACGAAGATCGGGCGACCCTTGCTGTCTATGACGGCCACGTAGTGGATCTCCGAGCTCAAGGCCAAAGTAGCGCGCGCGTACTTCTCGAGGCTCTCGTTGTCGCCGAACTCGAGCGGCGCGAGCGCGAGGCTCGCGAGCAACGTGGTAGCGCCGCGGCCGAGCGCGTCTTGGTCCTCGTTGCGTGTGTTCTGCTGCACCGACATCGCGCGGTACGTCAGCACCACGCTGAGCGCGATGAGCACGGCCACGACGATCACGATGAGGCGATAGAGGAGGCTGCTTACGACGATGACGATCAGGCTACGCTCTTGCGCCATATACACCTCCTCCGAAGATTGCCTTGATATCGATCCACAAGACCAGCCGCGCGGCGTCGAGCACCGCGACGCCGCGCACGAAAGGCGCGCAGCCGGCGCGCCGTATGACGCGAGGCAGCGCGAAGAGGCGCGCGCGCGGGAGCTCCAGCGGGAGCAGCGTCGCGCGCGTTTGGCACCGCCTCGGTTCTTCGTCGAGGCTCACCTCCAGCGTGTGCTGGTCGGCCTCCCCTCCCTCGACGCCGAGCAAGGCATCGAAGTCGAGGTCGCCCGCCAAAGACGCGGCGCCGATACGTCGTACGTCGTTGCTGTCTAGCACACACGAGCGCTCGCCGAGCTCGAGCAACAAGAGAGCCCTGCCCACAGCCGTCATGGTACGTCTCCCCCTCTGGACATGATGGTCAAGAGCAGAGCCCGCGGCGAGAGCCGCGTCACCACGCCCGCGAGCAGCTCGAACCGCCCCTCGCAGAGCGAAGGTAATGGCTCCTCGATCGCACGCGCGCCCCTCGACGGCGTGCCCACCGGCACCTCGTGCATCCCGAGCACGCTGTCGACGATGGTCGCGAAGGGGGTGCGATCGATGGTGATGACCACCATGCGGGCGCGGGTGTCGTGGCTCGCAGGCACCGAGGCCTCGAGGTTGAGCAAGGCGTGGAGATCTACGACCGCGACGATGCGATCACGCACCTGGGTCACGCCGAGGATATGCGCCGCCGTACCAGGCACGCGCACGAAAGAGCCGACCGGGGCAACGAGATCGATGACGGCGCTCGGCAACGAGTAGAGGCTCTCTTGCAACATGAAGACGAAGGCCGCGGCCGTCTCGGGCCCGACCTCGGGCAGCAAGACAGGAGCATCGGGGTCACACCCACGAAAGTCCTCCGGGCTGGTCACTGCGGATCTCGCTTGTGCGCGCGCGCGAACAAGCGCTCGAACTGCGCGAGGAAGATGCGCTCGTTGCTGGTCTTGGCGATGGCCCCGATGACCCTGAGGTTACGTGCCCGCTCCTGCAAGAAGCTCAAGTCCTCGCCCGAATGAAAGATGATCGCCGTCGCCACCGTGCTCGGGTTGTTGCCGAGCAGGCGCGCGAGCACGTCGCCCGTCATGCCCGGCATCTTGTAGTCGAGCAGCACGACATCAGGCTTCTCCAACGCCACCACCATGGAGGTGCCGAGGGCCTCGTTGCGAGTGATGACCTCGTAGCCGGCGCGCTCGAGCCGCTCGCGCGTGATCGTGAGCGCGATGGTGTCGTCGTCGACCACGAGCACCTTGCCGCGCGCCGCCTTGTCTTCCATCTGGGTCACCTCCGAAGGATACAACGGATCGTCGCGCGCCGCCGTTCAGTGTAGAGACCCCACGATCACCTCGTCGCTGGCAAGGCAACCTCGGGCGCTCCTCCAAGTCTATCGGCTCGCCGGAAATGTTCACGTCAAAGGGTCGGGAGTTATAAACGCGCGTCGCGGCAGGCCATGCTAACCTTGCTCGTACCGGCGATGAGAACCTCTCTCGTAAAGTGGTCGTTCTTGACGTTCATCGTAGCGCTCTCGGGCTGCGCCGTGCGGAGCCTGGCACCCGCGAAGCCGAGCCTGGCCGCGCCCGCGGCGCCGGCCTCGAGCAGCGCGATCACGCTCCGCTACTTCACCGTGGGCGGCCTCGGGCCGCGCGACGACGAGGAGCGCGTGGCGCTCTTGCGCGCGCGGCTTGCTGACTATCTCGCCGCGCGCCCCGAGCTTTGGATCCCCGCCGAGGGGCCGCGCTTCTTCCTCGATGTTCACATCGAGCTTGTGCAGACCACGCACCGAACCTGGGTGCTCGACGTCGTTACGGCGCCATGGGCGGGCGTCTTCGCGCCCTGGTGGGGGGAGGTCGAGGGGGAGATCGAGGTGGTGTTGACCGCGCCGGATGGCGAGATCGAAGTATACCGGCACACGGCGACACGGGACTTCTCGGCGCTCTTCTTCACCTGGTTTCGGCGCGGCTACGTCGAGCGCGCCTACACCGAGACCTACCGAGAGCTCTTCGAGGCCGTGCTCGAAGAGCTCGTCGCCAAAGACTCCCTCGTCGCCAAGGCCTTGCCAAGCGCGCCGCGCGCCGCGCCCGCGCGTGTCGTGCCGCCGCCCGAGGAGGAGTGTCGGTCGCTCCGCGAGCGGCCGCGACCGCCGGCCGGCAAGCTCGCGACGGTGCTCCGCGCCATAGGAGGCGTCGAGGTCAACGCCTTCGTAGGTCAAGCTCGCGTCGAGTCGCAGGTCGAGGACGAGACGGGCGCGCTCGTGCCCCTGGCCGCGGGCGAGGCGCACCAGCGCGGCTTCGGGCTCGCGATCTATGGCGCGGCGAAGACGACGGGGTTCTACCTCACGCCCGCGCTCGGGTTCGTCTCGCAGCGCATCAGCATCGCCGACTTTCGGCGCACGCTGCCCGAGGCGAGCACGGACGGCGGCGTCGAGATCATGGCCGTCTGCAGCGACCCTACGACTACGACCCACGCGGCCGTCGACTGCGCGGCACCGAACACCTACGCCCTCGAGCTGCAAAGCGGCTATGGCGGCGTGGGCGCGGGCTACGACCTCGTGCTCGGCACCTCGAGGTTCGCCTGGGTGAACTCGGCCATCATCGCCATCAACGCCATCGAGTATCGGCACATCTCGGCCGACATCGGCAGCCATCACGCCGCGCGCGCGCGCTTCGCCTTCTTGCAGAGCGGCTCGTTCGGCGCCGCGAGCGCCCTCGAGTGGCCCCGCGCGCACCTCGGGCTCCGCCTCGGGCTCGACTACCAGTGGTACCGCGAGTTCCGCTTCGCCGAGCCGCTGCAGTTCGAGGGCGAGGTCATATATAATGATGCGAAGGGGGTCTTCGAACGACCGCTGCGCAAAGTAACGGCGGCCAAGCTCACGACATGGACCTTGAAATGCGCGCTCGTCGGGATTTTCTGATCTACCTTACGCTGCTCGCCGCGGGATGCGGGGGCGGCGAGGACCGGCCGAAGATCGAGACCACCCTAACCGTGTGGAACCGCGCGCAGAGCGAATTGCTCGCCGTGATCGTGCACGACGGCGAGATCTATGATCAAACGCTGAGCGTGATCACGGAGCCGCTCGCCGTCGAGGCGCGCCTCGAGCTCGACTTCGTGCAAGGTCAGCGCCTCACCGTGTGGCGCCGCAAGGTCGAGCTCGCCGACCCCGTGGCCTACACCACGGCCCGTGGCCTCGACGAGGTCGACGGCGAGGGCTTCACGCTCATCGTCTTCGACCAGTCCTTTCGGCTCTTGTCGCCGAGCCAGACCCCGTAAGATCGATAGCCGCCACTTGCGCCGGTCATAGCGGCGACTTACATCAAATGACCTTCTCACCTTCGAGGACAGAAATGACCGAGCTCACAAGCAACGCCGCGCCCAGCTTCCCTCACCTCAACGAACCCGCGCCCGACTTCAAGGCCACGACGACGCACGGCGTGCGCCGCCTCGCCGACTACAAGGGAAAGTGGCTGATCTTGTTCTCCCACCCGGCCGATTTTACGCCGGTGTGCACGACGGAGTTCATCGCCTTCGCCAAGGCCCACGAGACGTTCAAGAGCATGAACTGCGAGCTTTTGGGCCTGTCTATCGACAGCCTGTTCTCGCACCTCGCCTGGACCAGAAACATAAAGGAGAAGTTCGGCGTCAAGATCCCCTTCCCCATCATCGAGGACATCAAGATGGATGTCGCTCGCGCCTACGGCATGGTTCACCCCGGCGCCGCCGACACCCAGGCCGTGCGCGCCACCTTCTTCATCGATCCCGACGGCGTGCTGCGGGCGATGGTCTACTACCCGATGAGCAACGGGCGCTCGATCGCCGAGTTCGTCCGGCTGTTGCAGGCCTTGCAGACGAGCGACAAGAACGGCGTCGCCACGCCCGAGGGCTGGAAGCCCGGCAGCGACGTCATCGTGCCGCCACCGAAGACGGAGGAGGCCGTCGAGAAGCGCGCCGGCGAGGGCTTTGCGAC
>CAYXQW010000058.1:7121-11030 GCA_964466695.1 uncultured Bdellovibrionales bacterium | reverse complement strand
CGGGCTGATTGACGAGCGCGGGCTGCCCGTGTTGTGCCGCCCAAGCTACGATGTTGCACGCGTCGCCGTCGAGCGTGCGCGAGGTCACCGTGAAGCTCGTGGCAGCGTCGCCGCCTGCCGCAGCCCCACGAAAGTAACGCTTCTCATGGGTGGTGCTCACGAGCAGGACAGAGCCCGCCTCCGAGCGCAGCCGCTCGCAGATGCGCGTGAGCGCCGAGCTCACCAGGCTGTCGAGGTCCGTGGCCGCGGCGGTCTCCTGCTCGAGCTCGTAGAGCAGCTCGAGCTCGACGCGCCGGCGCTCGGCGCGCTCCCTGGCGAGCGTGAGCTCACGGTTTTGCTCCAACATGCGTACAGCGAAGCTCGCGTGCTCCATGGCCCGGGCGAGCTTGGCGGCGATGGCCTCGAGCAGCTCGACATCACTGCCTTTGAACTTTCCCGTGCGTTTGTCGAGCACCTCGAGCACGCCTAAGAGCTGGCCCTCGTTATCGATGATCGGGGCGGCGACGATGCTCTTCGCGCGCTGCGTCTCGTCGCCGTCGAGCGCCGGGTCGAAGCGCGCCTCGCGCGCGGTGTCGGGGATCAACATGGGGCGGCAAAGCTTCGCGACCGCGCGCGCGATCCCCTTCTTGCCGTGCGCGGGCAAGGGCGTCTTGCCGTGCTTCTCGGAGAGCTTGGCCGTAAGCCCGCCCCCCTTCTTGTCGCAGAGAAAGACAATGGTTCGTTGCGCGCGCATGGATTGCGAGATGATGGGCGCGACCTCGAGGATGAGCGCGTCGAGATCGGCGGCGTTCGCCAGGGTCTTGGCCAAAGCCCGCATGGCGGAGCTTTTCGCTGGGGCGCGCTCTTTGCCTGGCGGCGCTTTACGCGCGCGGCTCCGTGGCTTCGCTCCTTGTTTTTGCATCTCGATCCTCTCGGTTATTCTTGTAACAGTTATCGCGACGTCGTTGTACTGCGGCGTTCATGCTCATGACAAGAAAACCGAGGGTCATGGCGCTGAAGACCGAGCTGCGACTGCTCTGTGTCAGGATGACCCAGAGCGCGATCGAGCCCGCGCTCGCGGCGAGGTCTAGCCACGGCGGCCGCCACCCGCGTCGCAAGAGGAGCCAGGCGCAGCAGGTGAGCGGCACTCCCAGGACGACTTGCCGCAAGACCTGCGAGCGCCAGGCGAAGACGGTGTCGATGTTGTGAAACAACACGGCGGTAAAGACGACGGTCGTGCCGAGCGCCAGGATCAAGACCCCCGCCGCCGCCGCGTCCTTCGCCACCTTGGCGCGCGGGTGCATCTGCTCGGTGGCGAGGTCTACGAGCTGCTCGAGCGCGGTGTTCAGCACCTCGGCGAAGAGCACGAGCAGTACGCAAAAAATCAGTATTACTTTCTCGGCCAAGCCGAGCGGGATGCCGCTGCCGACGAGGCTCACGAGCAGGGCCGAGATCACGTGCAAGCGCATGTTGCGCTGGTGTACCACGGCGCGGATGAGGCCTCTCCAGGCGTGGATGGCCGAGCCGAAGACCCCCCCGTGCGCTTGCGCTTCTTCCTCGGGGCACGGTTTGGGGCAGGGCGCCATGTCGTGCCCATGTCACGGAAGCTTTGCGGCCGGCAAGAAAAAAACAGGGTCTAAAAGTCTTTGGGGGCGCGTTCGATGATTCTATAGTCTATGCCTTTCAACGCTGGAGCTCTCATCATGCAACGAAATCTCCTTCTCCTCGTGATGGCCTGGATCTCCTCGGTCGCCGCGTGCTCCTCTCACCGCGCGCGGGTCGCCGCGGACGCGTCGCGAACGGCCCTCGCCGGGTGCGACGCGCCCATACCGATGATGACCCCCTTGGTGAAAGGGATCTATACGGCCGATCTGTCCGCGCACGTGTTCGACGGCAGGGTCTACATCTACCCCTCCCACGATCTCGAGGAGAATCCCCCATCCTCCAACGCGGGCGACCACTTCGGCATGAAAGACTACCGTGTCTACTCGATGCCTTCGCCTCTGTGCGGCCCGGTCGTCGACCACGGGGAGGTGCTCCATGTCGACAGCGTCCCTTGGGCGAAAAAACAGATGTGGGCGCCCGACGCGGCCTTCAAAGATGGGGGCTATTACCTCTATTTTCCCGCCAAAGACAAAGATGGCATCTTTCGGATCGGCGTCGCCAAGAGCTCGTCGCCCGCGGGGCCGTTCGTTGCCGAGCCCGAACCCATCGCGGGTAGCTTCAGCATCGATCCCGCTGTGTTCGTCGACGACGACGGCAAGGCTTATATGTATTTCGGCGGCATCTGGGGGGGGCAGCTCCAGGATTGGACGACGGGCACCTACAAGCCTGGCAGCGATCTACGCATGGGCGACGAGCCCGCGATCGGGCCGCGGGTCGCGACCATGGCCGACGACATGACGAGCTTCGCCGAGGCTCCGGTCGAGGTGATGATCCTCGGCGCTGACGGGCAGCCCCTCGCCGAAGAGGTCGTGTCGGCGCGCTTCTTCGAGGGGCCGTGGGTCCACAAGCATAACGGGACCTACTACCTGTCATACTCGACCGGCCAAACGCATTACATCGTCTACGCGACGAGCAAAGATCCCAAAGGCCCGTTCACCTACCGGGGAAGGATCTTGGAGCCGGTTAAGGGGTGGACGACCCACCACTCGATCGTGAAGCACCAAGGCGAGTGGTATCTGTTCTACCACGACAGCTCGTGCTCGGGGCGGGACAACCAGCGCTGCATGAAGGTCGCGCTGCTCACCCATAGGCCCGACGGGAGCATCGAGACCATCGATCCCTGACGTTACACCCTGACAACCAAGGGCCCGCGACGAAATAACTCGCTCGCGCTTGACAACACATACAGGTATTGTGGTACTAGTTTTCCGCATATGAACAGCGTGCTCGATATCTCCGCGGCGGCGAACCTCGCGCTGCATGCGATGACGGTGATGGCAGGCGAGCCCGCGCGGGTCTTTTCTGTGCGGGAGCTTGCGGAGGGTCTCGGGGTGTCGGCGCATCATCTCATGAAGGTGTTGCAGCGCTTGCAGCGGGCGCGGCTGGTCGTGTCGCGTCGCGGGCCGCGCGGCGGTTTTCTTCTTGGAGCCGAAGCTATGGGGGTGAGTCTCCTCGCGATCTACGAGGCGATCGACGGCAAGCTCGCGCCGCGGGCCTGTCTCTTCGGCGAGCGGCGCTGTGCGGGAGCGTGCGTGTTCGGCGACTTCATCGTCGCGACCAACCGCGCGTTTCGCGAGAGGCTCGAGGGCACGACCCTGGCTGTGGCCGTCGCGGCCACGAGGAGAGGACATGTTGGTAAAGCGTAAGATCATCGAGATCGACGAGGAGAAGTGCGACGGCTGCGGAGAGTGCATCGAGGCTTGTCACGAAGGCGCCCTGGCCCTCGTGGACGGCAAGGCGCGCCTCGTCAAGGACAGCTATTGCGATGGGCTTGGGGCCTGCCTCGGCGAGTGTCCCATGGGGGCAATTCGCATCATCGAGCGTACGGCCGAAGAGTTCGTGGAGCCCGCGGCCGCCGCGCCGCAACACGCCTGTCCGGGCGCGGCCTTGCGGGCGCTCGCGCCTGCGGCGGTCGCGAGCACGCCTGGTGAGGGCTTCGCGCCGCCGCCATCGCTGCTTGCGCACTGGCCGGTGCAGCTCGCGTTGGTGCCGGTAGACGCGCCTTTCTTGCGCGGGTCGGATCTCGTCATTTGCGCCGACTGCGTGCCCTTCGCCGTGCCCGACTTCCACGCTCGCTACCTCCAAGGGCGCGCGGTGGTCATCGGCTGTCCGAAGCTCGACGACCTCGGGCGCCACGCCGCAAAGCTCGAGGCGATCATCGCGCGCACGCCGCTGCGTCGACTCACCGTCTTGCGCATGGAGGTGCCGTGCTGTCGCGGCCTTGCGGACGTCGGCTTGAAGGCGGCGACGGCGGTGGGCGGTGAT
>CAYXQW010000058.1:0-7111 GCA_964466695.1 uncultured Bdellovibrionales bacterium | reverse complement strand
TCAAATAGTTGAGCTCTTTTTTTTTGGGGGGGGGCAGGACGCCTAGACGCGGCGATTGGCGATGAGCAGGGTTTTGGGGTCGAGGCGAAGCTGCAGCTTGTCGAGCTGCTTTTCGCCGTTGTCCTTGAGGAGCTTCAATTCAATATAGTCGCGATGGGCGACCAGCAGGATAATGACCGTCAGCGCCTCTGCAAAGGCAGAGATCGGCGCCGGGATGGCGGTATGGTCCGTGATCGGGATCTCGGGCGGCATCACGCGTCGCGTGGTGCGCGCCTAGGTTTGAACTTTACAAGGAGAGAGACCATGGAGAGCTTTTGTTACCAGTGCGAGCAGACGGCGGGGGGCATCGGCTGCTCGAGCATTGGCAACTGTGGCAAGGACCCGGAGACCTCGCTGCTGCAAGACCTCGTGGTCTACGCGGTCAAGGGCGTAGCGCAGTGGGCGCATCGCGCGGCGAAGCTCGGCGCCTTCGATCCGGCGCTCGGCCGCGTCGTGATCCGCGGTCTGTTTACCACCGTGACCAACGTCAACTTCGATCCGGCGCGCCTCGAGGCCATAATCTACGAGCTCGGAGCGGCGATCACTCGCGCTCGCGCGCTGTACGAGCAGGCCGCCGTCGCCGCCGGAAAGACCCCGGAGCGCTTGCACGGCCCGGCGAGCTTCGTGCCGAGCGGCGATCTCACCGAGCAGGCCGTCGTCGCCTCCCTCAAGCCGCGCATCAAAGCGATGGGCGGCGACATCGTGGGCCTGCAAGAGCTCGTGCTCTACGGGCTAAAAGGCACCGCGGCCTACGCCGAGCACGCGGCGGTGCTCGGGCGGACCTCGAACGAGGTCTACGCCACCATGTTCGAGCTGCTCGAGCTTTTGGCGCGCGACGAGAGCTCGGCCGACGCCTTGCTCGCCGCCGCCATGCGCACGGGTGAGCTCAACCTCGAGGTGATGGCCATGCTCGATTCGGCCCACACCGAGACCTTCGGCCACCCCACCCCCACCAAGGTGCGGATCTCGGCCAAGGCCGGCAAGGCCATCCTCGTCTCGGGGCACGACCTGCAAGACCTCGCGCGCTTGCTCGAGCAAACCGCGGGCAAGGGGATCAATGTCTACACCCACGGCGAGATGCTGCCCGCCCACGGTTACCCGGAGCTCAAAAAGCACCCCCACCTCGTTGGCAATTGGGGCGGCGCCTGGCAGGACCAGGTGCGCGAGTTTCCGAATTTTCCCGGCGCCTTCTTGTTCACCACCAACTGCATCCAGCGGCCGAAGGCGAGCTACCAAGACCGCGTCTTCACGGCCGGCCAGGTCGCCTTCGCGGGCCTCAAGCACATCGAGGGCCACGACTTCGGCGAGCTCATCGCGGCGGCCGAGGCGGCGCCTGGCTTCGCCGCGGACGAGCCTCCTCGCTACATCACGGTGGGCTTCGGGCACCACGCGGTGCTCGGGGTCGCCGACAAGGTGGTGAGTGCCGTCAAGAGTGGCGCCATCAAGCGCTTCTTCTTGATCGGCGGCTGCGACGGGGCGAAGTCGGGGCGCAACTACTTCACCGAGCTCGCTGAGAAGGTGCCGAAAGACTGCGTGATCCTGACCCTCGCCTGCGGCAAGTACCGCTTCAACAAGCTGTCGTTCGGTGACATCGAGGGCATTCCGCGCTTGCTCGACGTGGGGCAGTGCAACGACGCGTACGCGGCCGTCCAGATCGCATCGGCCCTGGCGCGGGCCTTCGACACCGACGTCAACAGCCTACCCTTGTCGCTCGTGCTCTCCTGGTACGAACAAAAGGCGGTGGCGGTGTTGCTGACGTTGCTCTACCTCGGGATCAGAAACATCAGGGTCGGGCCCACCCTGCCGGCTTTTCTCACCCCGCCCACGGTGAAGGTCCTGGTGGAGAAGTTTAACCTCCAGCCGATCACCACCGCCGCGCGTGACCTCGACACCATGCTGGCGCAGGCGGGGTGAGCTGCGAGAGCTTAAGGTGCTCCGCAGGCCTCGCCAGCCTCTGAGACCGTCGCGCGGATGGCGTGGTGCTTGAACCAGCCGAAGCCGTAGGCGACATCGAGCCGCACCTCGGTCGCGACGACGGTGGCGAGCGGCGCGAGGCTTTTGTCCGTGCAGCCGGCGAAGACCACCGACTTGTGGTCGTGTGCCTTGCTAAACCACCATAAACGCGGGCGCTCGTAACGGCACGTCACCTCACCGCCCTCCGTCGTGAAGACGAGCTCGGCCACCGCGTGCTGCCACGGCGGTGCGCTCGCGGCTAGTGTCCTGGGCACCACCAGCGCTGCTTGGCGACACAGACACTTGGCATCGCCCTCCACCCGCTCCGGCCAGAACCAGCTCCAAAAACGCCACCACCAACCGTGATGCTTGGGCTTTTGCGGGGTCTTGTCGCTCGCCACGAGCTCGACCACCATGCAGTCGCCGCACAGGTCCGGGGGCTCGCCGTCGCTGCAGGTCACCACGGGCTCTTCACCGCACACCCCGTCGCCGTCGGCGCCGTTCTCCGGGTCGAGCGGGCAGGGGTCGCAGACGTCGCCGAGGGTATCGCCGTCGCTGTCTTGTTGATCCGGGTTTGCGACCGCCGGGCAGTTGTCTACCTCGCCGCACACCCCGTCACCGTCGGCGTCGTTGCCGGCGTCGAGCGGGCAGGGGTCACAGGCGTCGCCGAGGGTATCGCCGTCACCGTCTTGCTGCTCGGGATTATAGACCGTCGGGCAATTGTCGCTCGCGCTGCACACCAGGTCGCCGTCATCATCGCCGCCCTGCTCGGGCCAAGCGCAGGTGACGTCCGCGAGGTAGATGTTGGAGGAGATGCCGCGCTTGTCGATGTAGGCCACGCGGTTGCCGACCACGCTCGTGATGCGTTGATCCAAAGGATCGGTGGTGACTTGATAGACGTCGCCTTCGCTGAAGCGATGGATCCAGATGTCGTAGTTGCCCGAGACGTTGGAGTCGAAGGCCAGAAGATCGCCGCTGGCCGTGGGGTTGCCGTTGTCCGCGCCGTCGTCGATGACCACGTGGTGCTCGCCCGTATCGATGTTGAGCGCCTCGATGCGACGAAGCTCATCCGTGATGCTCTGCGCCACCCAGACGATCCACGGACCGCTCGTCGTGGGCTGCGACTCGTGCTCGAGGTCGCTCGCCGCGATGATCAATTGCTCCTGGGTCGTAAGATCGTAGGCGTAGACATCGGCCGTCCACACCTCGGAGCCCGTGTACGTCTCGAGGAATGGCGACCACACCAAGAAGCGATCACCGAGCTCGAAGGTGAAGTTGAAGGTGTTGATGTTGGCGATGAAGCGGCGGCCGCTGCAGGCCAGCGTCTCGTCGAACTCGCACATCCAGAGCGAGAAGCTCTTCAAAGCGTCGCGGTCGGCCCAGACCACCTTGTTGCCATGGATCCTCGCCTGGCGCGGATCCATGGTGTCGGGGATCGTGGCAGCTACGCCCGACTCGATATCATAGAGCTTGACCGCCCAGGGCTGCGAAGGTTGCGAGGTCGTATAGACGATGTAGCGTTCGAAGATATCGTTGTAGAGGTCGTTTTGGTTGGGGAGTGGCTCTTCGCTTACGCGCACGGCCTCGCCCGTGCAGACGTCGGGCAAGATCTGCCGGTAGAAGACCTCGCTCATGCCCGCCATGCCGTCGCCGAGAGCTGGCCGCCGCGTATAAGCCAACACCTCGATGCCGTCGAAGGCCCCGAGCGTCGGGCTCGCCTCGTAGTAGTCGCTCGTGTCGGGCGTCGCGTCGCACGTGCTCACGGGCAAGACTTGCGCAAAGAGCGGGCTCACCCCAATAGTTACGCAAAAGGTTACCGCACCCAAAGAACACCCAAGCAGTCGCGAGCACTTCATGGCTTCTTGCCTCACAAATCGTGCGCAAGCACGCTTTCAGATAGTGTCACTCGGCCGCACGTCTCTGTCAAAGAGAAAAGGGTGGCGCTACTTGCGCCACATGTCGGGGCTGGTCTCGATCTTCGGCACGGGCTTGCTGGTGTCGAGCTCGATCTCGTCCGAGCTCTCGGCAAGCTCGCGACCTACCATGTCCAGCGCGCGCACGTGCACGCGCTGCTTGCCCTCTTGCAGATCCACCACGGTGCGAAAACGGCCCTCGTCGTCGGCAAAGACCGCGCGCCCGCCGAGCTCTACCCGCGTGCCCGGCGTGGTGATGCCCGAGATCCGATGACGACGCTGCGCGGTGGCGCGCGCGGACGGCCAACTGACCTTGAGCAACAAGGTCTTCGGTACGGCTCGCGGCGGCGCCGGGTTCTTGCCCGACCCCGCCACGCTGTAAAATCCGGGGGTCAAGGTGACGCTCTCGCCGTGCGCCGTTAGCACCGCGGAGCCTCGTGTGACGGCCGCGCGCAGCTCGCCCGCCTCGGTGGTGCTCACGCTGAGGGAGCCGTCGCTCGTCTCGGCCACGGCCTCGCCGCTCGCGTTGGTGACGAAAAGCCGCCGGCCTTCGCCCGGCCGCACGTCCGCCGTGATCAAGCCCGACCCGATCACCAGCCGCGTCATGCTCGCGCGCAAGTCTTTGAAGCTCACGTCGGTCTCGCTCGCGAGCCTTATGCGAAGATCGTCGCCGTAGGCCACCTCGGCGTCGGCGCCGACCCCCGTGCGCACCTCGGCGCCGGCCAAAAGCTCCGTGCCGTCTTTCGCCTCCTGCCAGGGCGAGGCAGAAGACCGCACCTGCACCTCGCCGCGTGTGTGCAAAAGCCTCGCCGTGAGAGCCATGACCTCGGAGACGGGCGCCGCGGGTGCGGGCGTCGCGACCGGCTCGCGCAGCAAGAACACGTAGGCCAAAACCACCACGGCCAGAACGAGGCTCACGCCAAAAGCAAAGAGCAGCGTACCACGTCTCACGATACGGTCGACTCTAGCGCGCTTCGACGCGGACGGCGAGACCTCCCTCGCGCGTCGTTAGGGCCCTTACCCCTTGAGCGCTTGCAGGTGCTCCTCGACGGCTTGCATCTCCTGCTTGAGATCTTCGAGGTAGGCCGACAGCTCGGCGATCATCTCTTCTTTGCTGTGCCCGCAACCACCGCCACAACCCTCGCAGCCGCTCGACAGCTCGCTCTGCTCATCACCACCGCAACACGTGTTCTTCGTCATTTCGGGTGCCTCCTTCGGCATCGACCGCGCATTCATACTTCGCGCGGCGCCGTGCGCGCTAGATCGCCTCAACGCTCTCGGTCGAGGCGCTCGAACATGAACATGGCGGCCTCGGATCGATGCGACGTGGGCATCTGCTCCAAGCTCACGGCGATTTGCTCGGCTATCGTCTTGGCTTGCGTGGCCGCGAGGCCTTGCGCGACGAGCGTATCCGGCATCAAGCGACGAAAGACCACGGCGAGCTCCGGCGGCGTGACGCTGTCGGCGCTGAGCCCTCCTTGTTTGAGCGCCAGGCGAAGCGCGCCGCGTGCCTGGGGCTCGGTGAGCTTTGTCGCCGCGCGCAGCCAGTGGGCCGCCTGCGTGAAGGCGTTGTCGGTGATCATGGTGTCGTCCCGGTCGACGCGAAGCGCTGGCGCCATGACCGCGGCGGGAAGAACGTGAGCCACATGAGCAGGACACTTCCGAGCATCAAGAAGGGGAGGCTCGCATCCAGAAACCAGCGAGGCGTCGCGATTACGTAGCGCGACCACAACATGAGCCAATACAAGAGCAGCACCGAGCTCGCGTAAAACCAGAGGAGATATCTGAAGCTCAGAAAACGCGGCGCGAGGCCGATGCGCGCGCGTTTCTCGAACGTGCGATAGTGCAGCCACGTCTCGACCGCGGCCCACGAAAAGCCCAGGGTCATGCCGACGTCGTTCGCGAAACCGAGCAGCGACAAATCCGTGCTCAAGAGCGGCGCGTCCAAGCCGATGACCGCGGTTTCGATCACGAAGATGACCAATAAGCTCGCGCCGGCGAGCGCGCAGACGACCTTGGGCCACAGGCGATCGGGGCGAAAGAGCCGCCAGCAGGCGACCAGGATGGTCATGACCACCGCGGGGTAGACGATCGCCACGCCCCAGCGCATGGCCAGGCGCACCGCGTCGTTGCTGACCGCGACGCTCAAGGCGGCGAAGGTATTTTCGGTCGCGCCCAGAAACCAGGCGAGCCCCCAGAAAAACTCCGGCGCGCCTCGCGTTCGTCGCGAAAGCCAAAGCAGGCGGCCTCCGAGAGCCAGGCACAAGACGGCGGTCAGGCCAAAGGAGAGAGACGTAACAAGCACCATCATCGCGCTCTTTTCCAAGGGAGAGGTAAACATCCTAGCGCAATGTTTTGGGCGTCTCTATGCGATTCTCGTCGCGACACCTTTAAAAGGTTGCCGTCGCAGCTTCGCGCCGCCTATATGAGCGAGCCTCATGGCGAAGAAGCAACCAGACTCCGGCAGGCATGTCTCGCCCGAGCAGCGGCGCAAGAACGAGGTGACCGACAAGGCCATCGCGCACGTCGCGGGCGAGGTCTATCAGGCGATCCTCAAGGGCCAAAAGCCCGATCTCACGATGCCGGTGCGCTCGCTCTCCAACGTCAAGTACGAGAAGAAGCGCGGCTACTTCGAGATCGGTCGCGCACGCTCACCGTGAACACCGTCAAGACCTTCGCGCAGACGCTCAAGATGATGTCGCTGTCGAAGCAGCTCATCGCCCAAAACGACTTCGCCACCAAGCGAGACGCCTACTACCAATCGAAGAACTGGCGCGAGGCGAAGTTCGATGAGCAGCCCGAGTCCGACGGCGTGATGGACGACATCGAGGCGATGTTCTCGGTGTTCTCGGTCTCGCGCGAGGAGCTGCGCTTCGTGCCGCAAGAGCACGGCGGCGCGGTCGCCGGCGAGCTCTTGGTGGTCGACCGTGACCTCGAGACCGGCCGGCGCATCGAGATCGACTGCACGCAGTTCGGCTCGGGCGCCTACTCGGTGCCCTCGTTCGTCGAGCACCTCGAATTTGCGACCAAGGCCGACTTCATTCTCGCCATCGAGACCCACGGTATGTTTCAGCGCCTGCAGTCGCACAACTACTGGCGCAAGGCGAACTGTATCCTGGTGTCGATGAACGGCGTGCCGTCCCGCGCCTGCCGTCGCTTCATAAGGCGCCTCTCGGACGAGCTCGATCTGCCCACCTACGCCTTCA
>CAYXQW010000057.1:0-11087 GCA_964466695.1 uncultured Bdellovibrionales bacterium | reverse complement strand
GCTCGTCGTGAAGAGAAGCCCGATGTCGTGCTCCTCGACGCCCGCGCGGGCCTGCGGGTTCAACTGGGATGAGCAGCAAGGTGTCTATCTCATAACGCGCGCGAGCGCGGGCGACACCGAGCGCCAAAGAGCCATCATCGAGGCCCTCGCCGACCGAACCATGGGCGGTGGGCGCAATCGCGGCTTTACGTATACCTGGGTGCCGCTGCACCTCGCCGACGCCAAAGGCCGCATCAGCCCTCGAACGTACCTGCTCGCCTTCAAGCGCGCCGCAGAGTTCACGGCGCAGTCTCAATCAGGGCACGTGTTGGCTTTGCATCACTCCGCGATCAATCAAGGCGTCGTCAGAGCCTCCGAGGTGCGCGTAGACGAAATCAGCGAGGACTACCCTTGGGTGCGCCCGCTGCTCGAAGCCGCCCGCGGCACCACCGTGCCCATGGAGGTGCACGAGCTCACAGCTCGTTGGACTCCCGAGTGTCTAGCGAAGATGTCCAAAGCATCAAAGGGTAAGCTGCCGCCGAGACGATTTGCGGGTGATCCGTTTCGCCGCGGACAGGTCGACTCTCTGGTGGATGATCTCGTGGAGTTGGCTGTTGTTTATCGCACGCGCGATGGGCGGCTCAACATGCCCGACATCTTCCGCGTCGGTTTTGGTATTCGCCGCAAGGGCGGCGTGCGCCCGCCTCGCTAAGCGCCCTCACGGTAACCCGGGCAAGGATCAACCAATGACCAAGGTCTTCATCGGAGGCTCCCGCCGATCCAGGCCAACCTCTTCTGACTTGCGACCGGCCCGGCAGCGCATACGAAGCGCCGCGAAGCCCATGTAAACAGCTCGTCGGTCCGCGCCAACACCTCGTCGGCCCGCGTAAACACTTCGTCGGCCCGCGTAAACACTTCGTCGGCCCGCGTAAACACTTCGTCGGCCCGTGTAAACACTTCGTCGGTCCGCGCCAAGAGCTGTGTCGGCTCGCAGCGAGAGTCGATCGGTCCATGCAGGCGACTCGTCGGCGGATGTAAACAGCCTCGGGGCTAACAGCAACCGTCGGGCGGCAGATGTAAAGAGCTTGTCGGTGCGCGCCACCGGTTGTGCACAACATGGAGCAGGTAAAAATGATGGAGGAATTCTCTACGATGCGGGCGCAGGCTGCGGGACGACCGCGCTCGCGGCGCTCGCCGCCGACGTACCCGGCCGCCGGTACAAGATGCTCATGTTGAAGCGGGACGCCGAGGCTACGTCGCCCGCGAGCAACGCCCGGCCGGCGTCGTTCACCATCTTGATGGCGACGTACAGCTTGCCTTTGGCCGCGTAGAAACCCTGCGCCGCTTGCGGCAGGTCAGACAAACGCTTGTGCTCCTGCGTCGCGTCGGCCGCGCCGAGCGCGGCCACGAGATTCTCGCCCTCGCCGAGCACCGCCTCGTAGAGCGGAAACGCCTCGAACAGCTTGGCCGAGCTCTCGAGCAGCCCTACGATCTGCTTCGCCGACTGCAAAGCCGTCGGCACGCTGCGCATCGAGCCGCCAATGGCGATAAGCTCACCCGGCACCGGCTGGCCCGAGCGCTCGGCCATGCGGGCCACGGCCGACACGCGGCGGCGCCACTCACGCGCGCGGCGCAGCGTCTCGTTTTGGATGCGCGTGCTGTCCTTGGCCTCCGCCACGACGTTCGCACGGCTCGACAAGCCCTGCTCCACCTCGGCGCGCGCCGCCGCGAAGTCGGCGAGAAAGCCCTGCGGCAAAGCCGCTTCGAGCGCCGCCCCCTCCTGCTGCGCGAGCGCCAGGGTGTAGCCGGCCTGCTGCAACAAGTGCCCGCCGCGCAAACGGTAACCAATCTCGATTAATTGTTCACGTGCAAGATTCGTAATCATGTGCTGCCTCCCAAAGTTCGATGGAGAGATAATCGCGCGCGAGCTGACGGCCGAAGATTCCCGAGAGACCGCGTGAGATTTGACGGTCGCGAAATATGTCAGCGCTTTTTAGAGCGGGCAAGAGATTTCTCCGCCGCAAGTTGCGCTCATCGCCGGCCGCCCCCTTCGAGACGCCTTGCTGCGCAAGGCTCCTCAGGGATGCGGCTTGATATTACCCGTTAGCCCTACCGATCGGCGTTCTAAGGTCCGGTGACGAAGGCTCGAAGCTCGGCGTAGAGGGCCTTCGCCTCGGCGGGCATATTCTCAAAGAGATCGCGGGTCTCTTTGGGGTCGTTCGCGAGATCGAAGACCTGCACCACATCGCGGTCGAAGCTCACCGAGGGGAACAGCGCTCTCTTCGGCACCTCGCGGTCGAACCAGGCGGTGTCGGCCGGTCTTTGCCAGATCACCTTGTAGCGCTCGCCCACGATGGCCTGCCTATGGATGCCGAACTCGTTGTACTCGGAGATGACGCGCGGCGAGGCCGGCGCCGGCTCGAGCAGCGAGTGGCCGGAAAGATCGCGGCGCGCGGCGCCCGCAAGATCGGCGATGGTCGCGGTGACGTCGAGCGCCTGGGTGAGGCGGTCGTCTTTACCCCGCGCGAACCTCGGGCCCTTGATGATGAGCGGGATGCGCACGACCTCGTCCCAAAAATGATGGGCGTGGAGGTAAAACCCGTGCTCGCCGAAGCCCTCCCCGTGGTCGGAGGCCACGATCAAGGTAGCGCGGTCATAGAGCCCGAGCTCCTCGAGGCCCTTGACGAAGACGCCGAGGGAGTTGTCCGCGTAGCGGATAGCCGCGTCGTAGATCGCCTGCATCGAGAAGCGCTCGTCGTCCGGGTAGTCGTTATCGACCTCCCAGAGCGCGCGGCGCCTGATGGTGCCTTTGAAGTCGCCGAGGAAGAGCTCCTCGAGCTTTGGGGGCGCCTGGTAGGGGTCGTGCGGGTCGACCATGAAGATGAAGACGAATTCCTTTTGCGCCTTGGATTTACGCACGTGCTCGAGCGCGCGCGCGATGACGAGCTCGCCCGTCGGCAGCCCGTTGTAGGTCTTGCCGCGCTTGGCCTTGGTGTAGGTGTTGCTCGGATCTTCGAACTTGGCGAAGCCCCGGTGGAAGCCCGCGAGCGAGCCGCCGTTGCCGTTCGCGCAGAAGGCCGTGCTCACGTAGCCGACCTCGCGCAGCCTCTCGGCGAGGGTCTCGATCTTCGCCGGGAGCTTCTGCTTTACGCTCTCGGCCCCGTGGCGCGAGCCGTTGTAGCCTGTGAGGAAGCTCCCCGCAGAGGGGCGCGTCCAGGGCGCGTTGGCGTATGCCCGCGTGTAGCGCGTGCCCTCGCGGGCCAGCCGATCGATGGTGGGCGAGGTCGGCCGCTCATAACCATACGCGCCGAGATGATCCGGGCGCACCGCGTCGATGAGCACGAGTACCACGAGCTCGCGCTCGGCCTTGGGAGACGAGGACAACAAGAGAGAGAGCAACAGGGCGTTCAACATGATACGCCAAGCTAGTGCAGGCACCGGCCGCGCGGCCAAAAACCGGCGGGATTTTCGATCGCCCTTCGCCGGCCGTGCTAACGTCCTCTCCCCTCATGCCAAGGCTCTTGCTTTTACCTATGCTGTGGCTCGCCGCCGCGGCGCCGAGCTCTTTGCACCTCGTGCGCGAGGCGAGCGCGCTCCTCGAGAGAGATGACGCCCCGGCCGCCCTCGCGCTCCTAGGCGAGCTCGATTCCCCCGCGGCTTGGCTCGTGCGCGCTCGCGGCCTCCGCGTAGGCGACAAGCTCGATGAGGCCGAGCGCGCGTTGCGATACGTCCCGAGCGCTCCCGAGCTCTTGCCGCTCGCCGCCGTCGAGCGCGGCCTCATCGCCCTCGCCCGCCGAGATTTCACGCTCGCGAGCGCATGGCTCGTGCCCTGGATCGACCTCGAGCATCCGGCGGCCGCGCCCGCCATCGAGCCTCTGGCCGAAGCTCTCAAAACTAGCGACCCGCTCCGCTTCTTGAGTCATCGCCAGCTCTTCGAGAAGGCCCTCGCGCGCCGCGGCACCGACGCGCGGAGCCATTTCCTCACGTGGCTCGCCGCCGCCCACGAGGCGCTCGGACAAAAAGAGGAGGAGCTGGCGGCCCTCAAGCGCCGCTACCTCGAGGAGCCCGTCTCGCCGCTGACCCCAAAGGCGCCGCCGCCCGTCCCGCTCACGGCCGCAGAGCTCTTGGCGCGCGCCGAGGTCTTGCAGGCCGCGCACAGGAGCGAGCGCGTCATCGCCGAGCTTACCGCCATCGACGAGGCGAGCCTCACCATGGCGCAGCGCTGCCAGCAGACCTTCGGCCTCGGGCTCGCCCTGCGCAAGCTCCGTAAGTACGTGAAGGCCGAGGAGCAGCTCACCAAAGCCGTAGAGCTCTGCCGCGACGACGAGGACCGCGCGCGCCGCGCCCGCTACCTCGGAGCCAAGGTGGTCTCGATAAGGAGCGGCCTTGCGGCCATACCTCTCATCGACGACTTCGCGCGGCGCTACGACGGCCACTCGATGGTAGATGACGTGCTCTTCTGGGCAGGAGACCTCTACCAGCGCCGCAGCCAAAATCACCGCGCGCGCGCCTACTTTAGCCGCGCTGCGAGCGTCGCAAGCAACGAGGAGTACTGCGCCGAAGCTCGCTTCCGCCTCGGCTGGATGCGCTACCGCGCGCAGGACCTCGGCGCGGCCAAGACCGAGCTTGTCGCCATGCTCGAGGGCGCATGTCCGCTTGCGCGCTTCGATCGTGCGCGCGGTCACTACTGGCTCGGGCGCATCGCAGAGGACGGTGGCGACGAGCGCGGGGCCAGCGCCCGCTATCAGGAGGCGATGACGCACGACGGGCTCGGCTTCTACGCCCAGCTCGCGCTCGCGCGCCTGCGTAAGCTCGACCCGAAGACGGCCGCGACCATGGCCGACACCACCAAGCTCGTCGCCGCGCCCGCCCCCGCGCCCTCCGCGTGCGCCCGCGATTTTTGGCTCGAGCCTTTGCCCAAAGAGGCGAGGGCGTTGCTCGCGCATGGCCTCGCAGCCGACGCGCGGCGGGTCTTGCTCATGATCTCGCCCACCGACATAACGCGCGATCCCTGCACGAAGGAGCGCCTCCTCTCCTTGAGCCTCGCGCTCGACGAGGCGGGGGCGCATCAACAAGCCCATTGGCTCTTACGCACCGAGCTGCAAGACGAGCTCGCCGCCTTCCCCGAGGCCGCGACGCTGCCGCTCTGGCGCGCGGCCTATCCGCTCGCCTTCGCCGACGAGCTCGAAGCCGCCGAGCGCGAGCACAACCTGCCGCGCTACTTCTTGCAGGCCCTCGCCCGCGAAGAGAGCGCGTTTGACGCCGAGGTAGTAAGCTGGGCCGGCGCTTATGGCTTGACGCAGCTTTTGCTCTCGACCGCGCGCCACGCAGGCGGGCTCTTGCGGCCCAAGGTGAAGGTGAGCCGCGCCGAGGAGCTCTTGCGCCCTTTGCTCAACGCGCGGCTCGGGGGGGCCTTCTTGGCCTCGCTGCTTGCGCGCTACGGCGGCAACAAGGCGCTCGCGCTCGCGGCCTACAACGCCGGCAGCGACGTCGCCGACGTGTGGCGCAAGCGCCACGAGAAGGACGGCCTGGACGTGCTCGCCGAGGAGATCACCATCGAGGAGACGCGCGGCTACGTAAAGAGGGTGCTCCGCACCTTCGGTGTCTACCACGCGCTCTATCGCGGCGAGCTGCCGGCGCTCTAGTCGCGCTTCGCGCCGAGAAGTAGTAAGCAAGGTCCATGACGACGAACGACGATGAGGTCAGGCGCCCCTTCGCGATCCGCTTGTTGGTCTACATCATGTTGGTCGCGAGCGCGGGCGCGGCTTTCTTGCTCAACGACTGGCTCTGGCGCACGACGCGCGAGCAACTCTGGCCGGTGTGGATGCCGCTCGTGCCGGCGGCGATCTTCACCCTCTTCGTCGTCGTCTACACCATCGATCGTTGGCTGCTCGTGCGCCGCCGTCACTTCCCGCCGCTGCGTGCTTTTTTCCAGATCGCCTTGGCGGTTGTCTTCCTCGCGCTCTTGTGGCCGAAGCAGGCGACGAGGCTCCGGCAGGAGCGCACCGACCGGCCGGAGCGGGCGAGCAGCATCGTCGTCTTGCTCCACCACAAAGACCCCATGGTGCGTGCCGCCGCGTGCGAGCTCGTAGGCTATCGCTATCAGCTCGAGCTGCGCGAAGATCTGGAGAAGCTCGCGGCGGGCGACGCCTCGTCGCTCGTGCGCGCAAGCTGTAGCACAGCAATCGAGCGCCTGCGCGCGCTGCCCTGATCATTGCTGGCGCAGACGCTCTGACAGCACGCGCGCCGTCTTCGTACCCACGACCTTTGCGAGCTCCTCCTCGGAAGCTTGCCGCAAGCGCGTTATCGAGCCGAAGGTCCTAAGCAGGGCGCGGCGGCGCTTGAGGCCGATGCCAGAGACCTCGTCGAGCAGAGATCGTGTGGCGCCCTTTCGGCGGAGCCGCCGTTGCGCCTCGATGGCGAAGCGGTGCGCCTCGTCGCGCAGGCGGATCAACAACGAGAGCTCCGCCGAGTTCTCGCGCAAGCTCACGGGGTCTTTTTGGCCGAGCACGAAGACCCGCTCGGGGACGCCGCCTACGGTAGCCGCGCCGCGCCGTCGCGCCGTCGCGCTCTTGCCGGCGACCTCGCTTTTCACCTTGGCCTTGGCCAGGGCGGCGAGCTCGACGCCGCTCATGCCGTGATCTTCGAGGGCCGCGCGCGCCGCGTTGAGCTGCCCCTTGCCGCCGTCGATGACCAAAAGCTCGGGCAGCGTGCCGTCTTGGAGACCGCGCGCGGCGCGCCGGCATATCACCTCGTAGATCGAGCGGAAGTCGTCCTGCCCCTCGTGCGAGCGGATCTTGTAGTGTCGATAGCCCTGCTTGTCGGGGAGGCCGTCTTGGAAGCGGACGAGGCTCGCGACCACGTTTGTGCCGCCAAGGTGCGAGACATCGACGCACTCGATCGTGCGCGGCAGGCGCACAAGCGCGAGCGCGTCGCGTAAGCTCATGAGCGTCTCCTCGGCGCTCTCTTGCTGGCGCCGCTTGTCGCAGAACGCCTGCGCGGCGTTCGCCATCGCGAGCTCTACCAGGCGCCGCTTGTCCGCGCGCGCGGGGGTTATGACCGAGACCCGGTGGCCGCTCTTCTCGGTGAGGAGCTCCGCTATGGCCGAGGTCCACTGCATCTCCTCGGGGAACAAGATCTCGGCGGGGACGTCATCGAGCTTGGTGTAGTAGCGCGCGGCGAAGTCCGCGAGGAGGTCGCTCGTCGGCACCTCGCTGTGCTCGAGGGAGTAGCGCGCGACGTCGGCGAGGCGGCCTTCGCGGATGCGCATGAGGTGGAGCTCGACGGCGGGCCCCTCGCGGTAGAAGCCGAGGACGTCGCGGCTCGCGAGGTCGGCCGACACCATGATCTGACGCTCGAGCGAGCGCTCCACGGCGCGCGCCTGGTCGCGCAGGGAGGCCGCGGCCTCGAAGCGGAGCGCGCGCGCGTGCTCGAGCATCTGCGCGCGCAAGCTCTCGCAGAGCTTATGCCCCTGCCCCGAGAGGAGGCGCTCGACGTTTCGTACGTTCTCCTCGTACACGCCCGCCTCGAGCTCTTTGACGCAGGGCGCGAGGCACCGCCCGATCTGATGCTGCAAGCAAGGACGCTTGCGCGTGACGAGGACCCGGTCGCTGCAGGTGCGGAGCTTGAAGCAACGATTGACGAGGCGCAGCGTCTCGCGCACCGCGCTCGCCGAGGTGTACGGGCCGAAGTAGCGGGCGCCGTCGCGCGCGATCTTGCGCACCACCTCGAGGCGAGGGAAGCGGGCGCGCGGATCTAAGCGCAGGCACAAGAACCGCTTGTCGTCCTTGAGCAAGACGTTGAAGCGCGGCTGGTGCCGCTTGATGAGCTCGTCCTCCACCAAGAGGGCTTGCTTCTCGCTGCCGGTGAGCACCACCTCGAGGTCTGCGAGCGTGGTGTCGAGCAGCGCCACGAACGCGCGCGCGTCCGTGCCGGAGAAGTAGGCGCGCACCCTGTCGCGCAGGCTCTTGGCCTTGCCGATATAGAAAACCGTCCCCGCCGCGTCCTTCATGAGATAGACGCCGGGCGAAGAGGGGAGGGCCGCGAGCTTTTCTTTGAGCTCTACGCGCATGGTCCTGTCAATATGCGTGCTTAAGAGGGAGAAGTCACCGCGGCGTCGGGATGACGAGGCCCGTGGGCATGACCTCGGCGGCGGCCTCGCAGTACCTCGTCTGATCGTCGAAGTAGAAGTCGGGGGACCACTCGCGCAAGAAGGGCGCCTTGTCGAGGCCGCCTAAGAACATGGCCTCGTCCACGTTGACCTTCCAGGTCATGAGCGTGCGGATGGCCCGCTCGTGCGAGGGCACGCTGCGCGCCGTGACGAGCGCGCAACGCACCTGCAAGGAGCGGTCGCGCGCGCGCAGGCGGAGCTGTTGCAAGGCCTCGAGCAGCGGCTTGAAGGGCCCGGGCGGCAGGGGCTCGCCCGCGCGCTCGGTCTCGTGTCGTTGGAACGCCGAGAGGCCGCCATCCTGGAAGACATGCTCGGCCTCGTCGCCGAAGAGCACCGCGTCGCCGTCGAAGGCGATGCGCAGCTCGGTCGGGTGCGGGTCGAGATCGCTCGAGCTCTTGGGATAGACGAGCGCGGCGGGGAAGCCGGCGTCGAGGGCGCAGCGGACGTCCTCGGCCGAGGCGCTCAAAAAAAGGCTCGCGTTAAAGGGTCGCAGGTATTGATAGGGGCCGCGGCCGCAGGTGAAGACCCCGCGCTCGACCCCGAGCGCGTGTGACGTGGCGCTCTTGAAGACGCGCAGCCCGCTCACCGGGTCGTTGCGTGAGAGCACCACCACCTCGACCAGCGTCTCCTCCTCGGTGTTGAAGGTGAGGAGCTTCTTGACGAGCGGGAAGGCGACCCCGGGCTCGGCGGGTTGCTCGACGCGCTCGAGCTGGAGCTTCACGTAGGCGTCGGGGTTGCCCTCGAACACCCGGTTCTCCTCCTCGAAGTTGAACAGCGCGCGCGAGGTCACCGCGACCACCAGCAGGGGCTGGTGCTTGGGCGAGGGGGTCATGGAGCGCCGCCGGTCCGGGCCTTGTGGATGCTCAAGAGCAGCTCCGAGCGCTGCACCCATGGGGCGAACTGCGGGAACTCGGCGCCGATGCCGAGCACGGTCTCGAGGTCCGTGAGCCCGGCCTCGAGATTTTCGCTCAAGATGTGGGACTCGCCGCGGTAGACGTAGCTCACGACGTCGCTCTCGTCGTTGGCGATGGCCATGTCGTAGGCGGCGATGGCCTCGAGGTAGTCCTTGCGTTGCTGGTTGACGGCGCCGAGCGCGCGCCAGTAGTGCGGCGTGTAGGGGGCGTAGGCGGTGAGCCCGGTGAAGATGTCCTTGGCCGCGTCGTACTTGCCGTAGGTGAAGAAGTTGTAGCCGAGGGCGTAGATGGTCTCCATCTCCTCGTCGTTGATGCCTTCGAGCTCTTGCAGCGTGATGAGGCCGTTCATGAAGCCGTGGATCATGAACTCGAGGTATTGCGCCGCCGTGTTTTCGATCTCGACGTACTGGCTCATGCGGCGACCATAGCCGATTTTGTGCGTCGCGGCGAGTAGCGGCGCACCGTGATTGTGCCGCACAGGATGTCGTGCCAGCAGCGCTTGTATGGGTCGACGATGGCGTAGAGGAAGCCGGCGCCGAACGCGAGCAGCGACACGGCGCCGAGCGCGGTGCGGATGAGCATGCGCGTAAGCGAGCAGGCCTTACCGCTCTTGCAGACGAGGACGCTGTCGGTGAGCTTGCGGCCGAGGGTCTGGCCGCCGTGGAGCGCGGCATAGACGCTGTGGAAAGCCGCCAAGAGCCCCGCGATGATCGCGCCGCGCGTTACGACCTCGGCGTAAGCGCCGAGCCACTCGGCGAGCCGCGGCAGCCACCCCTCGCTCGCGGCGTGAAAATCGAGGCCGCGCACCGCGCTCTCTGCGAGCACGTACAGCGCGCCGATGGCGATTATGGGCAAGGCGTCGATGAGCCGCGCCGCGAGCAGGCGCAAAGCGCAAGGCGGCGCGAGCACGACCTCTTGGCCCTCTGGGATCTCGCCCAAGTTAGGCTCGCGGCGGCGCAGACGCTTGGTGAGCGCGTGATCGAGGTCGAAGGGCTTCAGGGCCGCGAGAGGCTTCTCGCCGGGGGGTGGTGGCGGCGGGGGGACGCTGGTGAGGGGCTCGCGGGCTCGTGGCTCGGGTGGCTTAGGAGCGCTCTCGTAGCTTTCGCTTCTGGCCAAAGAGCTCGGGAAGACCACCTCGGTGATGGGAGACACGCGCGGCTTCGGCTCCGGCGGCAGCGGCGGCGGTGTCGCGTCGCGCCTTTGGCCCTCCTCGGTGGTGGTCTTGCGCATGGGGCGCTCGCAGCGCGCGCAATACGCGGAGATGGCGAAGTTCAGAAACCCGCAGTGCGGGCAAGGGGTGCGTTCCATGTCCTCGACTATCCTCCATCCTCGCGGGAGTCGGCCGCGTTCAAGATCAAGGCGGCGCCCGTGACCGCCGCCGTCTCCACCCGCAACGTGTGCACCCCGAGCGCGACCGCGGCGTACCCGGCCGCGACGGCGCTCGTAAGCTCGGCGGTCGTAAACCCGCCCTCGGGGCCGACGAGCAGCAAGGCGTCGCGCGGCCGAGCGCCTGCTAGCTTTGCGAACAGGCCGGCGCCGCTCGCGTCCGCGATGTAGCGCCGCGAGGCCTCGCGCCGCAACAGCTCTGCGAAAGGTAACGGACCCTCGATGAAGAGCGGGGCGGCCCGCCCGGCCTGCTTCGCCGCCGCCTCCGCCAGCCGCTCCCACCTCTTGGCGCGCTCGCCGTGCTTGGGCAGCACCACGGTCCGTTCGGTGTGGAGCCATAAGAGGCGCTCGACTCCGAGCTCGGTGAGCTTCTCCACGAGCCAGTCGGCGCGCTCTCCCTTCGGCGGCGCGACCCCGAGCGTGAGCTTCGTCGCGGCGCGCGCGGCCGCGACCTTGGCGCCCACCGCGAGGGTCACCGTGTCGCGCGTCGTGGTCAGGATCGTGGCCCGCGCGAGGTAGCCGTCGCCGCTCGTGAGCGTCACCTGGTCGCCCGATCTCAAGCGCAGCACGTGGCAGAGGTAGTGCGCGCGCTCGCCCGTGACCTCGAGCTCGTCCTCGGACATGCTCTCGACCCACAA
>CAYXQW010000056.1:0-11280 GCA_964466695.1 uncultured Bdellovibrionales bacterium | reverse complement strand
CGGCTTCCGATGTGGGTGGGCGTCACGAGCCAGACAGGGGAAGCTCTCCGAGCAGCCGGGCTAGACTCACCGCGTCCGGAGTGTCGGGTGCCAATGGAATGCCGCCGCATGTAATAAATAATTGACTTTTTCCAAGTAGATTGGGATAATGTCATCCACAAATGACATATTCCGCCAATTTGCATCAGCTTGGACGGATCATCCGAGAGACCCGCCGTGGCGCTCGGCTGACTCAGGCGGCTCTCGCACAAGCCGCCGCCGTCAATCGCTACACCGTGATCAAGCTCGAGACAGGTAAGCTCGCGGACGTCAATTTCAAGACACTCGTGAGCATCCTCGGCGTTCTCAACCTGCAATTGGTCGTGGCCGATAAACGCCATGGTCGCCTTCCCGTTCTCGGAGAGAAGACCCCGTGAGCACCCCACGCGCATTGACGGTATACGTCGCTGGCAAACCCGTTGGTGCTCTCACCTATGAAGACTATCAATATAGCTTTAGCTACGAGGCACCGACGCAACTCGACCCGACTACCGACATGGTCTCCTTAACCATGCCGGTTCGAGCGCGCTCCTACGATACGCAGATACTCCCCCCCCCGTTTCAATCGGTTCTGCCCGAGGGAGACCTCCTCATTCAACTCCGCGCACGCTTTGGGAAAGCTCTCAACCTCGATGAGGATTTCAACTTACTCCGCTTGGTCGGCCACAATACTATTGGCAGGCTGACGTTCTCTGAGCTCGGGGATAAGCCTCGGGCTCAGTCCAAAGCTTCGCTCGATCTTGACGCGGTGCTGCGTCACCCTGACGCCACCGAGCTACTCAACGAGCTGATTGATCGGTATGGCCTCTACTCGGGCATCGGTGGGATACAACCTAAGGCCTTACTCCCTGCTCAGTCTGGGCCACAACTCACCATCACCCACGATAGTACCATCATCAAGGCGGCTGGGTATGACTATCCCAAGCTCCCGATGAACGAGTACTTCTGCCTGCAGGCGAGTCAAGCCGCGGGGATCCCCACCGTATCATTCCGACTCTCCAAGACCCGCGAATTACTCGTGGTGGACCGATTTGATCGCACTCCAGAAGACCGGCCACTGGCCTTCGAAGAAGCCTGTGCGCTTCTACGGCTTGGACGACAGGGGAAGTACACGGGTAGCTACGAGCAAATCGCCGAGGTGATTCAGCAGATCCCATGCAGACAAACACCGACCGCGCTCGAATCGTTCTTTCGCACCGTCGCTCTCAGCATGGTCATACGTAATGGCGATGCACATCTGAAGAATTTCGGAGTTGTTTATCACTCGAGCGAGAGCGTGAGCTTTGCTCCCGCGTATGATTTAGTCACGACTACCGTCTATTTCTCGGACGATGTCCCCGCCCTGGAATTGGCTGGCCGCAAGCTCTGGCCTGATCGCGAGACACTCGAGCACTTTGGTTTACAGGCCTGTGGTCTACGCAGAGCAGCGGTGCGACGGTCTCTCGAAGCGGTAGAGAACGCCCTCCATGAAACCGACGCGAAGCTCCAACGATTCGGGAAGGCCGAGCCCGCGTACAGAGAGCTCACTCGAAAAATGCGAGAGCAGTGGGGACTGGGCGCACGAAGCTTAAGGTCTGGTGCAAAATAAAGGGCATCGTCATCCCCTTCCCCATCCGCGCGATCAACCTCGATCAGGAGAGAGCTCGGCCCTCGGAAGCGGACACGCCGCTCGCGTAGCGCGCGCCCCGTAGCGATGTGCGAGCCAGAGCGCGAGCGCGAGGAGCGCGCCGCCCCCGAGCACGCGCGTAAGGCTCACCTCCTCGCCGAAGAGCAGCCACGCGAGCAGCACGGCGCCGGGGATCTTGGCGTTGTTCATAGCCGCTACCGTACCCGCGCCCACCTTCGCGGCGCCCTTGTTCCACGCGAAGAACGCCACCGCCGAGGGCAAAAGACCGAGATAAGCGATGCTCGCCCACTGCGCGACGCCGCGTGGCCAAAAGAGCGGCGCCTCAAAGACAGCGAGGAACACGAGCGGCGGAACCATGGCCCCTATGTAGAGCCACCCGAACACCGACTCGTCGCGCACAAACGCGCCCGCGAGCTTGAGCCGCCGGTAGCTCACCTGTCCTACGGCGAAGCAGATGTTGGACAACTGCATGAGCAAGAGCCCGAAGAGCGCGGGGGTCGCGGCCCCCGGCTTGTACACCACGACCAACCCCGCGAAGACCGCGAGCGCTCCGGCGGCGACCACCGCGAGGCTGGCGCGGCGCGCCCACGCGAGCTCTGTGAGCACGACGAAGATGGGGGTGGTCGTGGTGAGCAGAGCTATCTGGTGCCCGTGCAAGTCGCGAAAGCTCGCGAGGTAAGCCGCGTACATGAGACCGAACTGCACCATGCCGATCACGAGCAGGCTCACGAGGAGCCGAGGCGGCACGCGGCGTAACCACGGGAGAAAGACGAGCGCCGACAGCCCAAGCCGCAGCGTCGACACCAAAAACGGATCTAGCGAGGATATTTGCGCCTTGATGAGCCCGAAGGACAAGCTCCAAAGCAAGGACGCGAGGATGAGATAGAACATGAAGGAAGGAGCTATCACGACCTCCCCACAAACGAAACTCAGGCCAACGGTCCTCGACGAAGACGCCCTGGTCGGCGCTTCGCGTCGTCGCGGCAAACGCCGGTTGTGACGTCCGGGGCACACCGCACAGCGATTGTAATCGGCCGTTGTGACGGCACCTTCACCCCGCACGGTGCTTGAAATCACCGTTCGGGGGGCCACCGTCGCTTCAGGCGGCGATTGCAAAAGCCATTTGTGACGCCCCAGGCGTCGCGCGAAGTCGTTGAGCGCGCTGCTATGCACACCCCAAACGCTGATTACAACCGCCCCGCGGCGCGCCTGGGGTCGACAAAATGCCGCTTGCAAGCGCTGTACGGCGTGCCCGTGGCGTCACATTCGCTGATTTGCGGCGCGCAAGCACGAACCTTGGGCGCGCCTATCGAGGAGAGAAGAGCGCCGCGCGCTCGGTGCGATCGCAGTTCGGCCACCAGCATGGGCTCGCGGACACGAAGTCGACCGCCGCGCGGTACTTGGGGTGCGTGTGATCGAGCACCGACTCCGCGTTGGCCCAGGCGTCGTGCTGGGCGATCCACCCCCACATGTTGAAGATCGTGCCGCCCGCGTCCCTGAAGCCCTCGAAGTTGCGGATATAGAGATCGCGCATCCGCTCGTCGCGCGTCATCTCCACGAGGAAGTCGATGACGGTCTGATTCTCGGAGTGGTCGAAGTGCGTGCCACCCTCGTACACGTAGATCTCGAGCCCCCGCTCGGCCGCGAGACCCTGGTAATAAGTGTACGCGGAGATTGTGTCCTCCAGGTTGTTCTCGCATAACTGCGTCTCTCCGCAATGGAGCACGTCCGGATCACCGCCGTGCTCGAGCTGCAAAAAGGCGCGGTCGATCGCCGCGTCGTAGCCGAGCGTATCGATCCACTCCTCGATCACGGCGTCGCTGCACTGCAAGCACCCGTGGAAGTACCCGGTGATGGCGATGGCGTCGGCCGTGCGATAGCACTCGGTGCCGCCGTACTCGGCCGTCCAGGCGTCATCGCCGAGGGCCACCCAGTCGGGGCAGTCGAGGACCTCTGGGGCCAACCCCTGCCAGCCCGTCTGGGGTGAGATCAAGCAACGGATACGGTGCCTCTCATCTCTGAACACGTCCTTCCAGATGCCGCACATGTTGCGGCTGCGTGACGCCATGAACTGCACCCACGCCGAGCCGACGTCGGGCCAGAGCGCACGCCCTTCGTAGTTGGCGTAGCCGGCCTGCGGGAAACCCCAGTTCCAGACCTCGTTCGAGTACTCGACGCTCGCGCGGAGGTTTGGGGCCAGGTTGTCCCGCACGTACTCGGCGAAGCCGCGTACGTAGTCGTCCTCGTACAGCGCGGGGATATTGAAATGAGGGTCGGCGCCGGTGCGATTGGCGAGCGCCACCATCACCTCGACCGCGTAGCCATCGCGCTTTGTACCGAGCTCAGGATGCTCGTTGTCGAGGTACTGGCTCAGGTAACTCGTCTGATCGGCCGTCGCTCGTTCGGCCCAGATGCCGGCCGTGACGCAGCGGCCGCCGCCGTCCGCGCAGGCGTCGGTGTCGGAGTCGTGGTAGCACGAGGCGCCGTCCGCGCTCCCCCCCGAGCAATGCCCGTTCTGATTGGACCCCATCCAGTCCATGAAGCGGATGCTGCCGAAGGGCTTGAGGTAGTCGAGCATATCGGGGTCGAAGATCTCGCCCGCATCGAGCAGCGCTTCCCGGTCGGCCCGCACGATCCTGACGTTGCGCAGGTGGTCGGTCGGGTCGGACTCGATGATCTGCAGCGCCGAGGTGCCGGGCTGCAGCTCGAAGGTCGCGCGACGCGCGGCGAGGTCTTTCTGGAGGTTTTCGCTGTTGAAGATGCTGATGTCGCCCGTTCCCTCCCAGGTGACGACGAACGTCTGGCCGTAGTCCACGCGCAGATCTCCCGTCGCGAAGTACAAGGTCGTGTTGTCGAACGACACCGACGGGTTGTCGCGGTGGGCCAGAGTGAGCGGCCAGCCGTGCTCATCGAGCTGGAGCTGGTCGATGGGATCGGCCTCGCAGATCCTGCCGTTCTTGATGAGATCGAGGAACGGCGAGAGCCCGGTCCACTCTCCCGGGAAGTCCATGTTGTAGCCGAGCGCCGAGGTCGCGTTGCTGTCGAGCCCCTCCGCGGGCGTGGTGGCAACCTCCGCGGAGAGGGGCCCCTCGCCGATCGCGTTCTGCGCCGAGACCACGTAGTAGTACGTCGTTCCGTTCGTGAGCCCGATGTCCACGTGGCTGGCCCTCGCAGGAACGGCGACCTCCGTGTACGGCCCCCCGGTTACGGTGGCGCGCTGCAGGCGGTAGCCCGTGGCGCCTTCGACCTGCGTCCACCAGAGCACCACCTGCTCATCACCGGCCCGCGCCTCGAGGCCGGTAGGCGCCGGAGGCGGCGTGGTAGGGTCGGGATCGTCGGGATCGTTCGGATCGTTCGGATCGTTGGGGTCAGTATCGGCGATGCCGCCGACCCGACCCCCGTTGCAGGCGCCGCTGAGAGTTGCCGAGAGGGCCAGCCCGATTGCCATAACGTACGAAGACCGAAGGTGACTAAAGGAAAATAGGTTACACATCACTAGCTCTCCTCGTGTTCTCTTATGACGTACGAGCGCCGTCGCGGTTTCCCTCTCCAACGCTGAAACCCATCAACGCAAGCTCGGGAAATCGGCGGGAGCGTTGCTTTGCCAGATGTGCTCGAAATCCCAGGTGCCGAGCGGTGGGTTGGCCGGGTCGTAGAGGGCCTCGGTCGTAGGGCTCGCCGTGCCGGCGCTCGAGGTGCAGCCCGAGCAGGGCTTGGTGACGTCGAAGTAGTTGCCGGCATCGAGCGACGAGACGTGGGCCAAGGGGCTGCCCTCGGTCGTGACCGAGACGCTCGCCGAGGCGAAGCTATCTTGCACCGACGCCGCGCCCTCATAGAAGAACCCCACCAACCCGGCCCCCCGGTTCGCCGTCACGCTCCCCTCGAAGTACGTTCTTTGGATCGCGCTGTAGTGGATCTTCCCCACGAGGCCGCCGGCACTATCTCCGAGGGCCGTGACGCTGCCACGGGCGTAAGAGTCGAGGATGACGCCCGAGCCGATCTCGCCGGCGAGCAGCCCCTGGCTCGAGGTGCCGCCCGAGATGCTGGCGTTTTCGAGCCCGACGCGGCGGATGACGCCGGTCACCGACGCGAACAGGCCCACACAGCTCTCGGCGCTGCTCAGGTACGAGAAGCCGGTGATCGTGTGCCCCGCGCCGTCGAAGAAGCCCGTAAAGGGCGTGAGCTCGTCGCCGATCGGGAAGGCGGTGGTGACAAAGCCCGTGAGGTCGACATCGCCCGCGAGCTCAACCGCGCGCCACCTCTGCCCACCTTCGACGAGATCGTTGACAGCGGCAAGCTGCGCGGCCGTACACACGAGGAACGGAGCCTCCAAGGTGCCATAGCCACCCGCGAAGGGCGCGCTCGTGAGGTGAGAGCTACAGTCGCCAAAGGCGGCGAGATCGAAGGTAGCCGGCGCGAGCGTCGGCGGCGCGCTGCCGGCGACCCAGACGTGCTCGAGATCCCAGGTGGCGAGCGGCGCCCCGAGCGGATCTGCAAAGAGCGAAGGGTCGGCCACGGCCGTCTCGCCCGCCACGACCCCATGACAACCCCCGGTAGCGACGCAGGCGGCCCCGCTATACGAGTAGGAGTCTTCGACCGTGCCCCAATGGTCGCCCACGAGCGCCCCCGTGTGCACGGCCTCCGACCCGCTCACGGCGCCCATGGCAAACGAGCCGATGACAGTGCCGCCGAGGCTCCCCGTGAGGCCTCCGACGGAGTTGACTCCGCTCACGGCCCCGAGAGCATAGGAGTGAACGACCACGTGACCACCCCCGCCAATCAATCCCCCGACGAAATCCCGCCCTCCTAACACGGGACCGGTGGCATAACTGTTCATGCAATACGAGAACTCCCCGAGGCTCCCGGCGAGACCGCCAGCGAAGCTGCCACCCGCGTGGACCGTGGCCGAGGAAGAAGATGTGGTGATGACCGCGAGCGTGGAACCGCTCTCCGACCAGCGCTGGCCGCCGACGCCGACGAGCCCGCCCGCGTACTCATTGGCCGCGGCGACGCTTCCGCTCGTGCTGCAACCCATCACGGTGGCGCCTCCCGCGAGCCAGCCCACGAGGCCGCCCACGTAGTTGCTGCCCGCGATGACGGCGTTCGTGACGCGCAGGTCGCGCACGAGCGCGCGGGGGCCCTCCACCCTCCCAAAGAGCCCGACGTAGTCCACAGAGGGGCCTTCATAGTGCAGAGCGCTGATCGTATGCCCGCCGCCGTCGAAGACGCCGGAGAAGGGCACGGTCGCGTCGCCGATGGGGCGCACGGCCTCGGCCGTGGCCTGATCGTACCCGGTGAGGTCGATGTCGCTCTCGAGCCGGAAAGAGCTGGACCATCCGCCGGCGCTCGCGGGGCGCATGAGATCGAGGAGCTGGGCTACAGAGCAGAGGATGAAGGGATCGCTCGGCGTGCCGGTGCCAACCGAATCGTAGAGGGTATGACTATCGCTCGCGCAGACGATCACCTCGCAAAGCTGGTTGTTGCAAGTGAGGCCGCTCTCACAGTCAGCCTCTTCGTCGCAGGCGCCGCCCGCGGGCGAGAAGGGGACGCAGTCGCCGGCGACGCACGCCTCATCGCACGAGGTGTTGCTGGTGCAGGGGACAGGATCGCAGCTACCGTCAACGCAGGGGTCACAGTCGCCGGTTGGGCAGAGGGGATCATCGCAGCCCGCGCCGGTGCACGGCTCCGGCCACTCGAGGGAGACGCGCCCGCACCCATGGGACAGTACCAGCGCGATCATGAAGGCGAGTTTCGGATCTAGCATGGGCACTCCTATCTCTAAGACTATCGCGATCGATGCTCACGGCTCCCCGCAGGACTGTAGCTTGTCGCGCACGAGCGCGCGTTGCGGGCTATCAGGGTACAACCGCAGGTGCGCGCGCCAGTGATCGCACGCTGCCTGCCTCCCTCGATGCTGCGCGAGCAGCACCCCGAGCTCGACGCTCAGGCGGGCGCGCTGAGCCGGGGCGAGGGTTGGGTCGTCGCACGCGGCACGCAAGAGCTCGATGGCGCGATCGTACGCACCTTGGCTGCGTAACTGAAAGAGCCGGCGCATGATCGCGTCCGGGTGGGTGGGCGAGACCGGCGAGCGCACGCGCGTCGCGACCTCTTCGGGCTCACGTGCCGGCCGCGGCACCGCCGTGGGGCCTGGGTCTTTGACGCTTGCCGCCTTCATGCCGGTGTGGTGTGGGGTCGCCGCGGCGGAGACCTCCGGCGTCGCGGGCGCGTCGGGCAACCGGGGAGCCGCCTCTGGCCAACCGAGCGACTGGCCGGCCGCGAGCGTCACGGGCGGTTGGGTGTTTGACCATAAAAAGCGCACCACACCTTCCTCGACCCGTACCGATCCCCCGCGCGGTCCTTGCTCCACCAGGAAGCGTGTACCGACGACCAAGATCTCGCCGTCCGAGACCTCCACCACGAATGGCGCCGGCGCCGGCTCGACCGCGAACGACACAGATCCCTGCTGCACGCGCACCCGGTCGCGGGTAAATGACAGCCGTCCTCCTCCCGCGACGCGCACGCGAGCGCGCCCGAAGCTGAGCTCGGGTCGCTCCGCGCACTCGGCGCGCACCACGAGCGAGCTCGGCGAGAGGACGACACACCTTTGGCCGGACAAGATGCGCAGGTCTCGTTCAGGCGCCTCGTGGGTGGCGAGCCACACGGAGATCGAGATCACCCCCGCGACGCCCGCGGCCATGGCGGCCAAGGAGAAGGCGAGCCGCCACGAGCGCCCGCGCGCAAAGGGGCGCGTGGACCGGCGCGCACAGAGCGCACGCCACAGCAGCTCCTGCTCCCGGGGGGTCAGGGCGTCTTCGTCAGTGAGCTTGCGCGCAAGCTCTGCTTCCGAGCGCAGCTCATACATGGTCTACCTCCCAATCCAGCGCCCGCAGCCGGTCGAGAGCACGTGTGTGAATTTTGGATACCTGCCCTTTCGACAAGCCCAAGAGCTTCGCCGCCTCGTCTTGCGAGTGATTCTCGAGGTGCACGAGCGTCATGACCACGCGCTCCTTGTCCGGCAAATCGGCGATAGCGCGCTCGAAGGCGCAAAGCGCCCTCCGTGCGCAGACTTGCATGTCGACCTTGACGCTCGCGCCGCCGACGGATCGCAAGCGCGGCAGGTAGCGCCACACGGTGTGCTGGCGGCGCAGGGCGGCGATGCAGATATTGACCGCAACGCGATAGAGCCAACCCATGGGGTTTTGGTGGTCACGCAGCGAGCCGGCTTGCTCGATGAAGCGCGTGAAGGCGTCGTGGACACGGTCGAGCGCCCATTGGCGGTCACCGGCGGCCATGCGCAGACAGACCCGAAATATCTTCTGACTGTGCTCGGCATACATCGTTTCCACCCACGCCATGGTGTCTCGATCGAGCTCCTCCGTGTCCTTGGATTGACGTTTCATGCCGGGGGTCAGTTTCCTCTTTGGAGTTGAAACCCAACTTCGACGCTGACCCCGACATACTCGGCGCGATACGCGACGCGACCGTCGATCTCGTGCTGTACGGGTCTGGTGAGGAGAAAAGGACTGATCTCCACGTAGACGCCGCGTGGGTGTATGACGCCGAACGGCGCTGCGATTCGCGCACCGATATAGCCGTCGCGATGCTCGCTGCTCAGGTAGAACAGGTGAGAGGCGAGGCCAAGCTCGAGGCCGTACCTCAGGCTGTAGGGCTCCGCCCACATCACCTCGCGCCTGACGGCCACGCTTGCCGCGGTCTCACCGACCCACAGGTCCTGCTTGCGGGTAGCCCCCAGCTCGAGGCTCATGCCGGCGAACAGGCCGGAGGTAATACGCCGCAGCACCGTGGTGGTGAGCGCCGGCATCGTCGCCGTCCTCCCGTTGGCGCGCAGCCCCGCGCCCAAGGCCAAGCTCCACTTGGAGTCGGCGGCGGAGACCGTTGAGATCGCGTGTGTGGCGGGTGCGGTCTTCGCGGCTTCGATCGCGCGCGCGCGTGCTCGCGAGACCTCGGCGAGCAGGTGCCTCGCGACCAGTAATAGCTCGAGCTCGATGGTGCTGTCGCAAGGCTCAGGGATCATGACCGTGGCCTCGCGGATCTCGCTCCTCCACGCGGCGCGCACGTCAACGCGATCCGTGACATGCTCGAAGACGAGGCGCAGCCCGTCATCGCCGGAGCTAGACACCACCGCATAGCCTTCCTCCACCAGCGCCAGCAAAAGTAGATTCTCGAGACCGACCCCGCACTTGTCGACGAACACGTCACCAAGGCGAGATCGCTCGACTTGCACCGGGAGGTGCGCAACTTGGCCGGCGGGGGCAACCGTCCCCGGCTGCGCGGCGGCCAACAAGGACGCAGGCCAACAGCAAAACAGGACTGCCAACACCATCCGTCTCCAGCTCTCCCGGCAGGTCGGTACGAGGACCCTGCTCTTACGCAGATCGTCTCTTGCGCACGTCACCCGTAACAGTGAAAACCCATCGCCGCCACGTCAGGTGATTATAGCATTTTGACCCAAAGCCCGGTCGGGTAAGCATGCTCCGGCGAGAGCAAGGCTGTGCCGGAAGGCAGGCTTAATCAAAGGTGGTTAGCTTGGGGACAAGCAGTGTTGTGGAAGCGAATCTCGATTCAATATTCGCAATTTCGTGTGACACCATTTTGCCGCTAGGTCAGCTAACCGTTTCGAGATACTCCCCGCCGAAAAACCTCGCGAGCACTTTACGATCACGCAACACGGTGAGCAGCGCCACAGGCCGTGACCAGAGCGCCGCGAGGTTTGCGAGCGTGTCTTGCATATAATCGTGGCGTAGGTCGACCCCATCGTGCCGGTGCTCGAGCAAGAGCTCGCCGCGGTTTTCGTAGTTGCCGTCGAGCACCCGGATGAACGGCTGGCCGAGGTTGGTGAGCTGCGCCAAGAGCTTCTGCTTGACCACCTCGGCCTCCCTGCTCTCGATCTCCCAGTCGCCGTTCGCCTTGTTGCTCCCGTAGGTGAACAGCCTCTGCTCGCGGATGAAGTCTGTCGTCAAAAACTCGTCGATAAAGGTCACATCATTATAGTGCCGCCGCACCTCGAAGACCTTCTGCCGGCCAAGCCCGAGCTGCCGGTCCCAGGCCTTGCGCTCGGCGAGGCTGTCGCACTCCTCCCACTCCTTGCCGAAGCGACCCTTGTTCCACCTGTCCTCGATGTCGCGAAACAGCTCGAGTCCGAGCTTGTAGGGGTTGATGGTGCCCGGCCGCTCCCCCATGGTCCCCGCGTGACGCTCGGCGTAGTCGATGAGCTCCGAGCCCTCGAGCGCCCGCTGCGTCATGATGGTGGTGTGCCAAAAGCACGCCCACCCCTCGTTCATGATCTTGGTCGCGGCCTGCGGCGCAAAGTAGTACGCCTCCTCGCGCAACATCGACAGGACATCCCGCTCCCAGTGCTCGAGCGGGGCGTGCTCGAGCAAGAAGAGCATGACGTCGTTCTCCGGCTGCTCGGGGAAGGCCCGCTGTCGATCCCGCTCCTCCTGCAAGCGCCGCCGCTGCTCGGCGATGAACTCGTCCGGGTTGATGTAGCCCTGCATATACTCGCGCGTGGCCTTGAGCCTCGGCACCTCGGCGATGGCGAGGTCCCGCTCCGGCCGCTCCCTCTCGGGGGCGTCGTGGCGCTTGATGTACGG
>CAYXQW010000055.1:0-11317 GCA_964466695.1 uncultured Bdellovibrionales bacterium | reverse complement strand
CTCTCGCGGCGCGCCACCGGCCGCACGCTCTACGTGCTCGACGAGCCCACCACCGGGCTGCACTTCGACGATGTCGAGCGGCTGCTCCGGGTCTTGCACGAGCTCGTCGACCAGGGCAACACGGTGCTCGTCATCGAGCACAACCTCGAGGTCATCAAGACCGCGGACCACATCATCGATCTCGGGCCCGAGGGAGGCGACGCCGGCGGTCACGTGCTGATCACGGGCACCCCCGAGGAGGTCGCGGCGTGCCCGGCGAGCTACACCGGGCGCTATTTATCGCCCGTGCTCGCCGCGCGACCCCCATCGTCCGCGACGAAGCTATCCTCGATGAGCTCGAGCTCTTCATCGGGGACGAGCTCGAGCTCGCCGCTGTCCACCACCGGCACCGCCTCGCGCAAATGAGAGAGCTCGAGGCGCGCGGCGGCGAGCTGCGCGTGCAAGACCTCGCGCTCTCTCTGCCCGAGCTCGAGCTCGAGCTCTAGCTCACCACGACGTTGCCGCTCGCGCTCGACCTCGAGGCGCTCCTCGTCGGCGCGGCGCGCGACGTCCTCGAGCCGCTCGCGCAGCGTGTCGTTCTTTGCGAGCGTGGCCGCTTGAACACGCCTCGCGTCCTCGAGCGAGCTCTGCTTGGCCTCGAGCTCGCGCTCGCTCTCCTTGAGCTTCTCCTCGAGGAGCGTAAGGCGCGCGCGCTGCTCGTCGAGCTCGTGCTGGCCTACCGCCTGCGCGCTCCTGACCGCGTCGATGCGACGCTCGGACTCGTCGATAGCGGCGCGCTCGCCGAGGAGCTGCTGTCGCTCGCCCTCGAGCTCCTGGCGCAGGCGCAAGAGCTCGCGCTCGGCGATCTCGTGCTGCTTTAGGGCGCCATCGAGGCGGGTCCGGTCGGTCTCGAGCTGCCAGCGCTCGGCCTCGATCGCGGCGCGCCGTCGCTCGAGCTCGCTTCCGAGCCTGGCCTGCTCCGCCACGTCGCGCTCGAGCTCGGCACGAGCCTCGGCGAGACGCCGCTGCGCCGCCGCCAGCTCCTCGTGTTCCTTCGACGCGAGCCGCCGCTCCTCGGCGAGCGCCGCGAGCTCGTCGCAGAGTGTGTGCCGCTCGGCCGCGAGCTCGCGCTCTCTTTGCTCGAAGGCGCGGAGCGCCTCCTCGTGCGTCGCGAGCTCCTCGGCGAGCGCCGCGCGCCCGCGCGCCGCGCGCTCCTCCTCGGCCTCGAGCTGCTCGCGCTGCCGGGCAAGCTCCTCGCGCTCGGCGCGTAAGACCAAGCGGTCATCCTCGATCGTCCGGCTGACGATCGCGAGCCGCTGCGTCTCGGCCTCGACCTTAGCCCGCTGCTCGGCGACCTCATCGAGCGACGAAGACGAGGGTGCCGCCACGCGCTCCTCGAGCTCGGCGCGCACCGCCGCGAGCTGGGTCGCGATCTCGGCCTCGTTCTCCTTGCTCACGCCGAGCGCCTTGCGTGTCTCTCGGAGCTCGTTGCGTAACGAGGTCGCCTCCTCGTCGCCCTTCGCCCGCGCGGCCTGCGCCTCGCTCGCGGCCTTCTCGGCCTGCGCCAGGGCCCGCTCCTTCGCGCGCACCGCCGCCGCCTGCGCCTCGCGCTCGGCTGTAAGCTCGCGCGCCTTGCGCCGCGCCTCTGCGAGCTCGGCGCGCCCCTCCTTGATCGCGGCCTGCAGACCCTCGAGCTCCCCGAGCGTCGTGAGCTTGTGACCGAGCGCCTTCTCGCGCTTTTCGAGCTCGTGCTCACGCGCGCGTTGGCGCTCTTCGATGGCCTGCGCGCCGACGGTGAGATCCGCCTCGCGCGCCGCGAGCTCCTTCGCCCGCTCGCGCTGCGCCTTATCGGCGGCGCCGAGCGCGGCCTTCTGCTTTTCTACCTGGGCGCGGGCTGCGCGCGCGTCCTGCTCCAGCTTGGCGAGGTGTTGCTCGATCTTCTGCTGCTGCCGATTGAGCTTGGCGCTCTGCTCCTTTATCGAGGCCGCGAGCACGTCGATCTCGTGCTCGCGCTGCTTTACGGCCTTGCGCTGCTCGGAGAGCTCCTTCTGCCCGGCGGCGAGCTTCGCCGCGAGCTCCTGCTCGAGCTCCTGCCGCCGCGCCAAGAGCTCCTTCTCAGCCTGCGCGCGCGCCGCCTTCTCGACGAGCTCGCGCATCCGCGCCTCGCGCTCACGCTCCTCGAGCTGCCTTCGCTCCTGCTCTTTGCGCTCACGCTCACGGTTACGCCTGTCGATCTCGGCGTGAAGCTCCCGCGTCTCCTCGCGCAGGGCCATGAGCGCGGGGCTCGGACCGAGCTGCATCCCCTGCTCGAGCAGCTTCTCCACCTCGGCGAGCTTGGCCCACCCTTCCTGACCCTGCTCGTGGATGACCGGCAACAACGCCCGCGTCAAAGCCTCGTAGAGCACCGGCTGGCCGGGATTGATCTCGAGGGCCCGTCGAAACAAGGACAACGCCTCGTCGGTCTTGCCGCGCTCCACGTAGTAGGCGCCGAGCAACGCCACGCCGTTGGTGTTCGTAGCGGAGCGCTTGACCGAGGCCTCGAGCTTGCCGATGAGCTCGTCTTCGATGAAGCGCCGCACCGTCGCGACGGACTTGTCTTGGCCTCCGAGGAACTCGAGCCCCGCGCCCGCCTCCGCGCCCTCGACGATGAGGCGGCGCACCACCGCGCGCAAGGTGAGCGGCTCGGCCTGGGTCTTCAAGTGCAGCTTGATCGTGAGCTGCTGACCCTCCTCGAGCTTGGTCGCGCCGCGCACGAAGATCCCCGTGGCGCTGAGATCCGACGAGTAGTTGAAGGTGGCGCGACCGCCTAGCTCGTAGTCGACCCGCTGCATGGCGGAAAACCGCACCGCGCGGCGCTTCTCCGACGACGCCTTCTTCACCTTGGGCTTCGTTACGCGAGGCTCCTCGACGACCGCAGGGAGCACCTCGGGCTTCGCTCTCTTCGCGCTTTTTTTTGCTGCCATCATACCCCTCGAGAATTACCCACGTCCTATTCTACCACTACGGCACGGGCGCGCCCCTCGGTCAGCGCGACAGGGCATTCTCGACTACTCTCGGCGAGCATGAGGTTTGACAGCCATTCGGTGCTTGGGTAACTTCTTGAGACCTTGATCGATCGACGATTTTTCATAATCATCTTGGGCGCTTCCGCTCAAAGCCCGCTGCGCTTGACGATATCTTTGCGTAAGCTGCGGTTCGCCACGGGGCTGTTCGCGCTCGCGCTCATTGGCGCCGCCGGGCTTACGCTCCGCGGTACGCTCGCAAACCCGCGCGCCGCGGAGACGGCCGCCCTGCAGCGCGAGAACCGAGAGCTGCGGCGTCTCTTCGCGAAGATCGATCACGACCTCGCCAAGAGCCGCTTCGCGAGCTTGAACGCCGAGATGACCTTCGCGCAGCTCTGGGCTAAGAGCGGGCTCGGCAACGTCGCGACCGGGCTCGGCATGGGACCTATCGAGATCTCCGCGCAGCTCGGCGACACCGAGCCTACGCGCTCGACGCCGGGCTCGTCGCTCGCCCCCGCTCCTTTGACCAAGCTCGCGGACCTACGCGCGATGAGCAGAGAGCTCGAGGGCATGCGGCACACGGCCGGCTCCCTCCAAGCGTCGCTGGGCGACATGCTCGAATATTTCCGCGACGCCGAGCAGCTCCTCTCGAGCACGCCCTCGCTCATACCCGTCCCCGGGGCCCACATCACGAGCCTCTTCGGCAGGCGCAAGGACCCGATCTTTCATCACCTCGTCATGCACAAGGGGCTGGATCTCGGCGCCCGCGTAGGCACCAACATCATCGCGCCGGCCGACGGGGTGGTGATCTTCACGGGGCCGCGCGGCAACTACGGACAGACCATCGTCATCGATCACGGCTACGGCATCCAGACCCACTACGCCCACCTGAGCGCCATTCATGTAAAGCGCGGCGTCCACGTCCAACGCGGCGATCTGATCGCCAACGTGGGCAGCACCGGCAAGTCCACCGGCCCCCACCTCCACTACGAGGTGCGACGGCTCGGACAGCCGCTAGACCCAACGCGCTTCATTCTCGATTGAGAGCCTGTGAACGAATCCCTCCCGTCGCCGGATCGCCCGATACGCTGCTGCGGGCCACGTCCTCGGCCGAAAAATCCTCGCCGTATCTACGGATACGTTTGCGGTTTTTCGACCTGTGGGCGCGGCTCTCGCGACGCGTCTCGCGCGCCCGGACTCGGTCCGGGATTCGTTCACAGGCTCTGAGTGGCGCGCCCAGCAAGATTCGAACTTGCGGCCTACGGGTTCGAAGCCCGGCGCTCTATCCAGCTGAGCTATGGGCGCGTGCGCCGAGTGGTAACCGCTAGAGGCCATGAAGTCAACTAGACCTCTGCCCATGCTTATGTGCTATGATCTACCTTTTGCGGCTAAATACGCGCTCCAAGCAGAGAGGGTGGCGACGGAGCCGAGACGTAATGTCACACGAACAAGCTAGCCTGGATCCTGCGAGCCTGCTCGACGGTTTGGATATAGACATCCCGCGCGCCGAAGGCGGCCGTAACGACCAGCAGAGAGCCGAGGAGCCACGCTTCTTCGGTCCGTATCAAATCATCCAGTCCGTGGGTAAAGGCGGCGTGGCGCACGTGCTGCGCGCGCGACACATCCACCCGCGTTACGCCGACACCACCTTCGCGGTCAAGGTCCTCCACCGCGAGCTCTCCACCGATCCCCAGGTGGTCGCGCTGTTTCGTCACGAGGCCTATGTCCTGGCGCTGCTCAAGCACCCGAACATCATCCAGACCTTCGAGGCCGGCTCGCAAGACGGCGAGCTCTTCATCGCCATGGAGTACATCGACGGCCGCGACCTCGAGAACATGCTCGCCCGCTGCAAGCGCGCCGCGATGGAAGTCCCGCTCTCCATCGCCATGCACATCATCGGCGAGCTGCTCGAAGCACTGGCTTATGCGCACGAGCTCACCGACCCCGACGGCACGCGCCTCCACCTCGTGCACCGCGACGTCTCGCCGGCTAACGTCTTCATCTCCTACAACGGCCGCATCAAGCTCGGCGACTTCGGCGTCGCGCTCATCTCCGCGGGCAAGGGCAAAAAGACCCAGGAGCTCGTAGGCAAGCCCGGGTACTTCGCGCCCGAGCAGCTCGCGGGCGACCCCGTGGATCAGCGCGCGGATATCTTCTCGCTCGGCGTCGTGATGTTCGAGCTGCTCACGCAGAGCCGCCTGTTCGACGGCGACAGCACGAACGATATCCTCAAGGCCAACAAGCGCGCTCGCGTGCCGCGGCCGTCGAGCGTGAACAGAGCGATCCCCGAGGCGCTCGACGCCGTCATCATGAGGGCGCTCGAGCGCAAGCCCTCAGACAGGTTTCAGAGCGCCGCCGAGATGGCCTATGCCTTGCAGAGCTTGATGCCGCCCTCGGTGGGCATGCCGCTCGCCGTCGCCGCGTTGATGCGCAAGATCTTCTTGCCGGAGCACATCTTGGAGCTCGAGCTCCGAGAGGGCCTCGCAGGCTGCGCCGTCGCGCGCGGCTCCGGCCAAACCATCACCGTCTGCAGCGGCGACCCGCGCGCGCAGGCCGCCTTCCGCGATCTCTTGCTCTCGCGCGGCTATCACCCCGAGATCTGCCCATCACCCGCGGCGCTCATGACGCGCGTGCAGGGAAATACCCCTCCCGCTGTCATCCTCGCCGATGTCTCGTGCGCCGACTTCTCCCCGATCACCTTCCTCTCCGCCGTGGCCAAGTGCGGCGACCCCGTGCCCGTGGTCGCCGTGAGCGAAGCCTTGGCCCCGCAGTGGATCCACTACGCCGACGCCATCGGCGCCGTCGATCTGCTCTTTCAACCCTTCAACGTCGAGCGCGTGCTCACGGCGATCCGCGCCGCCATAACCGGTGACGCGCAGGCCGCCGCGAGCGACATGACGTCGACCGACCGCCGCTTCACCACGCGGCCCCACCTGCTCGTGGTCTCGAAGGACCCCATCCTCGCGGTGCGCCTCGCGACCGGCCTCACCGAGCAAGGCTTCGAGGTCGATGTCTCTCCCACCACGAGCGAGGCCTTCGAGCGCATGGACACCGCGAGCTATCACGGCATCTTCCTCGACGTCTTCCCGCCCACGCCGAGCGACATGAGCTTCGCCCATGAGCTCCGCGAGCGTCCGGCCGTCGGGGTGGTCCCCATCGTCTATCTGGTAACCCCGAATGGCCAAGAGACGTTCACGCGCGCCGCGATCGCGCGCACCGCGATCTGCCTGCGCACCTCGCCCCCCGAGACGCTCGCGCGCGCCATGAGCGACCTGTTGGCCGACGAGCGCTTCGGCCGCGTCTTCGTACGCTACGAGGTCAGCTTGCCGGTCGAGATGCGCTACGGCGGGCGCGTGTGCACTTTCCAGGCGACCGACCTGTCACGCGGCGGCGTCATGATGCGTGGCGATCAGATCCCGCCCTTCGGCACCGACGTCAGCGTCGCGATGAAGCTGCCCAAAGGACATGTCGTGGAGATCGCCGGCCGGGTGCAGCGGGTGGATCTCCCCAAGAGCGACCGCGCTCAGGGCGCGGGCATCGGCGTCGAGTTTTTGAGGTTCGTGGGGCGCAGCGAGTCTCTCCTCATCGCCTTCTTGCGCGACCTCAACGCCGAGCTGTCCGACAAAAGGAGCTCATAAAGCATGCCTCTGCACGCGCGGCTCGCGCTCTTTTTCGCCACGGCCATAATCCTCCTCGCCCCTTACGCGAACGCCGCGCCGAAGCGAGGCGTGACCATCGATCCTTTCGACTCGACCTACGGCCTCTACCTCAACGACAGCAAGGTCGGCTGGATGCGCACGACCGCGACCGTGACGACGGAGCGCACGACCCTCGGCTTCGAGCTGCACGCGAGCGTGGGCGGCATGGGTCAGGTCGCCGCGCTCGACATCATCGAGCGGCGTATCTACGAAGGTCCGGCGCAGCTCTTATCCGAGCTCTCGTTCGCGCAAAAAGCCGCGACCGGCACCGTCTCGATCAAGGGCCGGCGAGAAGGCGACGAGCTCGTCCTCACCACGACCGCCGGCAAGGCCGCGAAGACCGAGCGCATAAAGACGCGCGAGAGCCTCGCCGACGCTACCGCCGCCATGCGCCTCGCCAAGGCCGGCGAGGTGGGGGCCAAGGCCACCACGGAGCACTTCGACCCCTCGATGCAGCGGGCGATCAAGGTGTATCACGAGGTCGTGGCAGAGGAGACGCTCACGCTCGCCGGCATCCCCGCGAGCACCTTCAAGGTCGCCGCCACCTACCCCGAGCTCGAGATCACCGAGACGACCTGGTACGACCAGGCCGGCAAGGCCCTGGAGACCAAGATCGGCGGCTTCTTCGTCGCCCGGCTCGAGCCGCCCGAGGTCGCGCGTAAGCTCGACTACCAGCAAGATCTGCTCGCCGCGGCGGTGGTCAAGGTCCCGCGGCCCATCGCCGACCCCGAAAAGCTCGAGAAGCTCTCATTGAGGTTTACGGGCTTCGGTGACCTCCTCCCCGCAAGCTCACCGCGCCAACGGGTGACCCGGGAGAGAGAGGAGATCGTGCTCGAGCTTGTGCGCGACGCCCCGCCACCGCGTCTTACGATCGCAAAGCTCGCCGTCTCTCCTGCGGTCGCGCCCGATCTCGCACCGACGGCGTTCATCCAGAGCGACGCCCCGAAGATCATCGCCGCGGCCAAGAAAGCCGCGGGCGGCGCGACGCTCGTCTCGGACATCATCGCGCGCCTTACGAGCTTCGTCGCGACGCACGTGCGCGACGAGTACGTCCCCGCCTACTCGAACGCCCTCGAGGTCCTCGAATCGGGGCGCGGCGACTGCACCGAGCACAGCGTGCTGTTCGTCGCGCTCGCCCGCGCGCTCGGGCTACCTGCGCGCGTGGTGGTCGGCATCGCCTACTGGCCGGCCGGCGGCGGCTTCGGCTGGCACGCCTGGACGGAGGTGTTTGCGGGGGACGGCTGGCTCGCCGTCGACCCCACCTGGGGTCAGCCCATCGCCGACGTCACGCACGTCAAGCTCGCGAGCGGCGGGCCCGCCGAGCAGGCTCGCATCGTCATGTTGCTCGGCCGGCTGCGCGTCGTCGCCATGTCGCCTTGAACGCCGAGGCGCTCACCGACGACTTCGGGATCTACGTCCACGTCCCGTACTGCCGTCGGCGCTGCCCGTACTGTGACTTCAACGTCTACATCGCGAAGCGCGCCGATTGGCCGCGCCTCGTCCTGGCCATCGAGCGCGAGCTTTTGACCCGCGCGAGCGCCTTCCCTTTCGCGGCGGCGCGCTCGCTCTACTTCGGCGGCGGGACGCCTTCGCTCATGCCGCTCGCCCTCATCAAAAAGCTCCGCGCCGCCATCGACGCTGTCTTTCCGCTCACCGCAGAGCAAGAGGTCACGATCGAGGTGGACCCCGCCACGCTCGCGCCCGGCGACTACGCAAAGCTCCGCGCGCTCGGGTTTACGCGCGTGAGCCTCGGTTGGCAGTCGACGCACGACGAGCTCTTGCGCACGCTCGGTCGCGGGCACTCGGCCGCCGCCGCGCTCGAGGCCTATCACGCGGCGCGACGCGCGGGGTTCGACGACATCTCGCTCGACCTCATCTTCGCCGTCCCCGGCGAGAGCATGGAGCACCTCGACGCCGACCTCGAGGCCGTCTGCCGCCTCGCGCCCGAGCACGTCTCGCTCTACGCGCTCACCTATCACGAGGGCACCGAGCTCTACCGGCGTCGCGAGCGAGGCCGCCTCCTGCCCGTCTCTTGTGATCTCGAGGCCGAGATGATGTCGCGCATCGAGCAGCGACTCTCGGTCGAGGGCTACGAGCACTACGAGGTCTCGAGCTACGCGCGCACGCCCGCCGCGCGGTCGCTACACAATCAGCTCTACTGGCGCGGCGGCAACTACCTCGGGCTCGGCCCCGGCGCGCACAGCTTCGCCCGGCGCGGCTTCGAGGAGGGCTGGCGCTTCGAGAACACTCGCGACCCTGCGGCGTACATCGCCGCGTGGGAGATGGAACGCACGCGCGGGCTACCTCGCCAAGGCGATGGCACCGTCTCTTTCGTCGAGCATCTCACGCCGCGCGAGCTCGATGACGAGCGGCTGTTCTTGCGGCTGCGCACGAGCGATGGCCTCGTGCTCAGAGCGCCGCTCACCGAGGCCACTTGCGCGGCCATCGCCCGCGCCCGCGCGCGCGGCTTTATCCACGCCGACGGCGACCGCATATCCCCTACCCCGCTCGGGCTCATGCACGCCGACAGCCTCGCCGAGCTGTTTATCGCCGCCCGAGCCCGGCCTCTATAGCATCGACGAGGATGTTCACGGCCTCTCCGAGCACCGCCTCTTGCTCTGGGTCCTTGGGTGCGTCTTCATCGCCGCTCGGCGGGCGCTCCTTGGCCGCGCGCTTACGCAGATCGCCGAGCATGACCACGCCCTTGTTCTTGGCGGTGTCCTCGAGCTGCTCGCGGATCTTCTTGAATTCGGCCGAGCGCGCGATACGCTCTCGCGACTTTGTGGCCAACGCCGCGGGCAAGGCCGCCGGCACCTTACGCCACGCCCCGCTCGCGTTGGCCTCGGGCGAGAGGAACGCGGGCACCGACTGCGCCGGCAAGGCGTACTCGAGCTTGTCCTCGCTGGCGTCGAGGCCGTCGAAGAGCGAGGGGACCGCGAGGTCTGCGGGCACACCGACAAGCTGCGTCGAGCGCCCGCCGGGCAAGAAGAACATCCCCGTGGTGACCCTGATCGCGCCGATGTCTTGTGACATCGGCACCACCACCTGCACCGTCCCCTTGCCGAAGGTCTTCGCGCCCCCGATCAAGAGGGCCCGCTCGTAGTCGCGCAGAGACCCCGCCAAGATCTCCGAGGCCGACGCGCTCGCGCGGCTCACGACGATGGCCAGAGGGCCGGGCCAGTCCACGCTCGGATCCGTATCGTCGAGCACCTCGAAGCGACCGTCGCTGCTCCTCGTGCCCACGATAGCGCCGCGCCGCAAGAACAACCCCGAGATGCTCACCGCCTCGTTGAGCAGCCCGCCGCCGTTGCGCGACAGATCGAGCACGAGGCCGTCGGCCTTCTTCTCACGCGCCTCGGCCAAGAGGCGCTTCATGTCACCGAACGAAGATCTACCCCCGCGCTCGCCGCCATAAAACGAGGGCAGGTCTATCACCCCGATGGTAAGCTCGCGGCCCGCGATCTTGCGCTTTTGGTAAGAGATCTTGGCCGCTTGCGACGACACGTCGATCTTGTCGCGCACGATGGTGACAGGGAAGGTGGTGGTCGCCTTACCCTCGCGCAGCACCGTGAGCGTGACCTTGGTGCCCTTCTTGCCGCGGATCATCTTGACGACGTCGCCGAGCTCCATGTCGATCACGGAGACCGGCGCCTCGCCTTCTTGCGCGACGGCGATGACCTTGTCGTTCGGCCTTAGCTGCCCGGTCTTCTCGGCTTGCCCGCCCGGCACCAGCGATTGGATGACGACGAAGCCGTCGTCGGTGGTGAGCACGGCGCCGATCCCCTCGAGCGAGAGCTTGAGCGCGATCTCGAAGTCCGCGAGCTCGTCGGGCGACATGTAGGCCGAGTGCGGATCGAGGGCCTCGGCGTAGGCCTGCGCAAAGAGCCCCGGCAACAGGCCCTTCTTGCGCCGATCGGCGAGGCGCTTGTCGATGAGCTCGTAGCGATGCAGGAGCTGCCGCTTGGCCTTGTCCATGGCGAGCCCCGAGGCGAGGTAGCTCGACATCTGGAAGTGGATCATGCCGCGCACGCGCGCGGCGCGCTCTTGCTCGTTCTCGGCGTAGGCGCGCTGGCGCGGATCGAGGATGAGCTCGGTGCGGTCGTCGATCGCGAAGTCGGGCGTCAAGAGCGCGGCCGCGATGCGCCGATCCTCGGCGGCGCGCCGCTCGAGGAGCGTCCACGCCGCGTCGAGGAGCTTACAGTCGCCGCGCCGCGCCGTCGTAAACAGGCCCGGCAGCTCGACGCGCAGCTTCTCGACGTCGCTCATAAGCAGCAACGACTTCGACGGGTCGAGGATCTCGATGAAGCGCTCGGCCGTACGCCGCTCGATAGCCTGATCGACGCGCTTCACCGCGTAGTGCTGCTGGGTGAACACGGAGAAGAGCGGCGGGAGATAAAAACACATCGCGAGCGCACGCTCGCCAGGCTCGCCGCGCGCGCGCGCCCAGGCGGGTGACGCCGTGCTCGCGATGAGCACACAAACAAACATCAACCTCGCGAACCGCATCGGCATCTCCTCTTCCCCACGCTAAATCTATCTACGCTAAGCCGCGAGCCCTTAGAAGAAGCTGCCGATCGTAAACTCGAAGATCCGATCGCGCGCGTTGCGGTGCGGCTTGGTGATAGGGATCCCCCACTC
>CAYXQW010000054.1:0-11323 GCA_964466695.1 uncultured Bdellovibrionales bacterium | reverse complement strand
CGTTTTCGCGATACCCTCCGTGAACGCTTACTCCGGCGCTTCGGGTCAGCCTGGAGATCCGGCTGCCGGCCGGCTAACCTTTTCCTCATGAATACAAATGTATCTTATCGCCTTCGTGCAGGGGTCTGCATGCTGCTTTGCGGCTGGCTCGTAGGTTGTGGCGGACGCGTGTCGTCTCCTCGGGGCGCGGGTGAGGAGGAGCTCGAGGTATTGGTGACCAGCCCCGGTCAGGGTGCCCAGGTCTCCGGCGTCTTGGCGGTGCGTGGCACGGCGACGGGCCCGGTCCGCGTGGTCGAGGTGGCCGTCGGTACGGAGGCCTATGCGGCCGCGGTGGGGATCGACACTTGGACTTATGCCCTCGATACGAGGAGCCTCCCCGACGGGGACCTTCGCTTGATGGTGCGCGCTACCGGCACCGATGACGCCCAGGTCGTCGTGAGCTTGGACCTCGTCGTTGACAACGCCGCCCCGGAGACGACGGGCACGGGGGTGGTCAGTCGCGACGCGGGGGTGGCGCCGCTCAGCGTCCACTTCTGGCCGGGCTTCCTCGACAGCGAGGCGGCCGGTGAGCGGTTCCGGGCATATGATTACACCTGGGACTTCGGTGACCTGGGCAGCGGCGTTTGGAGCACGACGGGCAAGTCGAGGAACACCGCCAAGGGCGCGGTCGCGGTGCACGTCTACGAGACTCCCGGCAGCTACACCGCTGTCCTCACGGTGCGAGACGCCACGGGGGTGGTGGCGACGGAGTCGTATACGATCACGGTCGAGGATCCCGAGATCGTTTATGGTGGCACCAAGACGACCTGCGTCGCGACCAACACCGATTTCGCGGGTTGTCCGGCGGGGGCGCGGCAGGTCACCACGGCCAACCTCGATGAGATCACCCAGTACGCCGAAGGTGGGCAACGCGTCCTTCTTCGGCGGGGTTCTGCATGGAGCGCGGGCGCGCTCGCTTGGCCCAACAACGCGGGCGCTCCGCCGCACGTGGCGGCGCCCGTCACCCTCGGGGCCGATGGCTCTGGGGACCGGCCAGTGATCACGGTCACGGCGGGGACCTTCCTCGAGATCAACGATAAACAAGATTGGCGGATCATGGACCTCGACCTGCGAGACCCGACCCGGAGCTATGGCACGATGGGCGGTGCCTTCAACATGCAGCGCATCCTGTTCTTGCGCATAAGGACGCGCGGTTTTCAGGGCAGCATAGGCTGGAGTCATTGGAACGATTCCTGGGGCTATCTGATCGATGATATGTCCCTGGTGGAGTGCGACTTGGCCGACGCCTTGGAGAACGTGGTCTATGTTGGTGGCGAGCGGCTGGCGCTCCTCGGCAACCGCATCCATGACGCGCGTGATTCGCACGTAACCCGTGTTTGGCAGGCGTATCGCAGCGTCATCCAGCACAACCTCATCGCGGGGTCGAGCCTCGACTCCACGACCGGACGGCACGCGCTCAAGCTGCATGGGCCCGGGTTTAGCACCCTGGAAGGAGTCAACGAGTACGGAGAGCCGGAGCCAGACACGGGTCTCCTCGAGCACTACACCGAATACTGCATCGTCTCGGACAATGTCTTCGGGTCATCGGGTCCCTGGCCGGTCAGCATAGGCGCGCAAGATGGCCTTACGGACACGACGCTCTCCTTCATCGTCTTCGAGAGGAACCGGGTGGCCTCGAGCTATGGCGCACAAAGCCAAACACCGGTGCAGGTCGCGGTGCACATCGAGGCTCAGCACAGCGTGGTCCGCAACAACGTGCTCGATGGCACGGGATCGAGCAACGACTACACCGGGATCTCGGTCGGCTATGACCCCGATCGTGCTTCCCCGGCGCCGCACGACATCGAGGTCTATCACAACACCATCTATCATGGTGACAACACCTACGGTAATGGCCGCTTCGGCATCCAGGTGATCGAGGGCACCACGGCGATAAACTGTCGCAACAACCTGGTGGTCTTCCCCGACGCCACGGTGCTGATCGCCTTGATCGATGATGATGGCTTCGAGACTACCCTCGCCAACAACCAACTCAACGGCACGGTGAGCTTCGCCGACCCGAGCAACTCAGACCCGTTGCTGCGCGACTTCACGCTCACCTCGGGATCGAGCAGCGCGATAGGTCAAGGCATCACGCTCACGAGCGTGCTCGAGGACTTCGCCGGCCGTCCCCGCCCGAGCGGCAGCGCCCCCGCGATCGGCGCGCTCGAGCCGTAGCTCGCGGAGGCTAGGGCTCAACCACCGCTGCCGGTAAGCTTTGGTGGCCGCGAGGTCAGGTCGAGGATACTATTTCCCGCAAAGCCAGAAGAAGACGCTTCTCTCCTTGCCCGCCGGACTATCTTCGCCGGCTTCCGTGCCGCCGCCGAGCGGCTGTGGGGTGACGAGGCGTTGGCGCAGCTTGGCAAGCATATGCCTGCCGACTGCCGTGCCGACACCATCGAAGCCCCCATCGCCGGGCGAGAATGGTATCCGGAGCGCTACGTCTTCAACTGGTATGACGCGGTGCTGGCAGGTCCGGCGCAGGGTAACCGTGCCGTGCTGCTCACGTTCGTCGATCGTATGATGGACCACGGCTTCGGTCGCATCCGGAAGTTCTTGCTCAGCGTGGTTTCGCCGGCCAAGCTCTACGCGCAGGCGGCAGAGCTGTGGCGCTACGATCACAACACCGGAGATCTCGTGGTCATCAAGTGCGAGCCGGGTGAGGTCGTGCTCGAGCTGCGCGATCACATCTACTGCACCACTGACGTTGGCCGCGATACCATCGCGGAGATCTACCGATACGCGGGTAGCCTGTCGCGCATCAGCGGGCCGATGAGCGAGACGCATGAGCTGACGCCCGCGGGCAATCTCCTGGTGACGACGCGCTGGCAGAGCAAATAGCTCAATGCAAGAGCACGTGCGTCGCCAAGAGCCCGCCGAGGAGCGCCAGGCCGAGGGCCAAAGACAGGGCGGCTGTGCGGCCGGGTAAAATCGACCTTCCCTCGAGGACGGCCGCGCGGATCCGAATGTAGCGGACAGATGCCGCGATGTTGCAGATGGTCCCCAACACGAGGAACGCCGCGCCGATCCAGACAGGCCACGAGCCGCTTCGTTGGATCTCGGCTTCGCGTAACAAGGGGCTGATCCTCGCGACTACGAACCCGAACGCCATGAGCGCCAAGCTTGTTCGTACCCAGGCAAGGAGCGTGCGCTCGTTGGCTTGCAGGATGCGAAGATCAACTTGTTGCATGGCGGCGTGCATAGCTCATTACTCGTTGTGATCGCCAGCGGGCTTCAGATCGCGCCACCCTGCACCCCAGAAGAGCAACACCACGCTCCCGACCACGATGCTCGGGATGAGCTGCACGGCGTGGTACAAGAGCGCGAAGGCCAACGCCGGCGCCTTCGGCACCCCCAAAAAACCCATAGCCAAAACCACCGAGAGCTCGAAGGTGCCGACGCTCCCGGGCGCGCCCGGGGCCAAGAGCCCCACGTTTACCGCCATCAGCACCAGCACGGCCCCAAAGACCCCGAGCGGTAGCTGCATGGCCATGAGGCATAGCCACACCATAGCGGCCTGCACCAACCAGGCGGCGAGCCCGAGGGTAAAGGCCCTGCTGAGGTGCCGCGGGCTGCGCATCGCCTTGAGGCCTACGATAGAGCTCAGAAGTCGCGCTTGCACCCACGCGGTGAGGCGCGCGGGCAGGGGCAATCGCGTCACCCAGACGTGCCGCCGCGGCCCCGCGAGCATGAGGCAGATGACGAGGAGCGCCGCCACCGCGGCGAGGAGCGTCCAGGTGACCGGCAGCAACCACGCCGGAGCGGGGGTGACGAGTGGCAAAAGAGCGAGCAGCACGATCATGCCCGCGGCCTCGACCAGGTGATCGAGTCCCACGCTCGCGAGCAGCGCGGTCGTGCCGAGAGGCCGCGTCGAGGGCGCATGCTCGGGTCTATCGCGGAGGCGCCGCGCCAAAAAGACGACGCGTACGAGCTCCCCGGCGCGGGCGGGCAGGGCGGCGTTCGCGACGATGCCGGCGATCGTGCTCTGCAAGACGACGGCGAAAGGTAGCTTCTGCGCGGCCCCGAGCAGGGCGCGCCACCGCCAAGCGCGTAAGACCACGACCACGAAGGTGAGCGAGACGACCAGCAGGACGGCGCTACGATCGGAGCCCCGCAAGATGGCATAGAGCGCCGCGGGCTCTACCTGCCAGAAGGCCATGACCAAGGCTGCCGCGCCCGCTAAGGCGCCCAAGATCCGCCAGCGCACGCTCGCGGCGTTACTCTCGTGAGGGTCGCCCACGCTCAGCCGTTTAACGGTATGTCGAACCCGAGCTGGACCGAAGAGCCCGCCAAGGCCGCGCGCACCGTGACGTCCAGGTGCACCGCGCGCGCGCTGCCACCCTCGCCGCCCACAACCTTGGCGTCGAGGAAGGCACCCTCGTTGATGCCGGGGAAGAGGAACACCATGGCGGCTTGCTCGAAGACGGTCTTGATGTCGGCCTCCTCGGTGCCGGGGGCGATCTGATCGCGCACCCAGAGCGCGAAGCGCACCACCCGCCCGGTGATGATCTGCGCCGGGAAGCCGATCGCGTCGGGGCTGCCGCTCAAGGTGGGCCACGAGGAGGCCACGACCTTGTCGGAGTTTTTCGGGCTGCCGAGGGCCAGAAGGCCCACCGCCGCGAGCTCGGCCTGCAAAGAGGCCGGCGCGAAGCGCTCGACCGGCAACATGACCTCGCCGTGACCGCCGTTGACCGAGTGCACCGCCGGCGCCTTGATGCCGCCGGCCGGACCGAAGACCCTGCCGAACAAGCCCGTGTCACGATAGCTCGCCGTGAGCATCGCCGCCGCCGCGAAGGCCGGGCTCCCGAGCACGACGCGCTTGGTCGATCCTTGCCCCTCGCCGAAGAGCACCACGCGGTTGCCGCACCAGCACACCCATCGCGACAGCTCGTTGCCGCGAAAGGCGAGCCAGGCAGGACCGAGCGCCTTTACGAGCTCATCGGGCTTGCGCCCGCCCGTCGCGTGCAAGGCCGTCGCGAAGAGCTCCTCGGGTGGGGTGACCAAGACAGGGATATTGAGGCTGGACGAGAGCTCGGCCAAGGAGCTCACCTGATCGACGTCCGCCATGGCGTCGAGCACGAAGACCGCGTCGGGCCACTCCTCGCGATCGGGCGAGAGCGCGGCCTCGAGGCACGACGGGAGCGCGCCGACCTCGGTGTCGAGCACCATGACCTCGAGGCCGCTCTCGCGCGGCGTCTCGTCGATCACGAGCTTGAGACCGCGCCACGCGGCCTCGAGCCTCAAAAGCTCGGGCGTGCGCAGCAAGTCCGCGGCGGTGCCGTAGACCGCCTCCTCGATCGCCGCGCGCGCCGCACGCGCCGAGGCCGAGCTGAGGCTGTACTTCTCCGCGCCGCTCGTACCATCACCCTGGCGCGCCACCTCGACGAAGCTGTCTACGGCCGAAGCCGCGCTCGCGCGCGAAGGCTCTTTGTCATGTACCTGAGCGAAGATGCGATCGAGGGCACCCTCGCCGCGCGCCGCGGGCGCCGAAGCGGGCGCCGAAGCGGCCTTGGCAGCCGGCGGCGTCAAGGCTTTGCGTACGTCGGCCGCGAGCCGCCCGTCGTCTACGAGCTCGATGATCTTGGCGATGGCCTGCTCCGCCGAGGGGCGACGCGCGGGGTCGGCGCTCCCGAGATCCGCCGAGAGGTCCCGCAGGTTCCGCAACAAAGGCACGCGCTCTACGAGCCCCGCGAGCTTGAAGGCGGCCAGGCCGTCGCAGCTCACCTCGAAGATGCGCTTCTCCTCGGCGCCCAGACGATCGCTCACCGTCGCGGTGAGCTTAAGCTCGGCTGCGAGCATGCGCTCGGTGAAGTCGTGCCGCGAGACGCGCGTCAAAGTGCCGCGCGGCGTGGGGCTCATGGCCCCGGCGAAGAGCCAGCGCACGTGAGCCGTAGAAGAGCTGTCGAGTTGCTTGGTCATGAAATCTTCCTCAGTCAGCGCTGAATTCCAGCCGCCACTCGTCCGTCGGGCTGACGCTCACGGTGAGCTGACGCGGCGGAGCTTCATCCGCCAGGCGCTCCAAGAGCTCGCGCGAGATGGCTGGCGTGAGCGAGGCGCGCAAGAGCTGCTCTAAGTTACGCGCGCCGCTGTCGACGTCCGTGCAGCGCCTGACGAGCAGGTCTATCACCTCGGGCGCAAACTCGCTCTTGACGCCGTGATTCTGCAAGAGCCGCTCCTCGATGGCGCGGAGCTTGAGCTTGGCGATGTCGCGCATGATGACAGGCGAGATGGGCGCGAACGGGATGATGGTCATGCGGCCTACGAGCGCCGGCTTGAAGTGCTGGCTCAAGATGGGCCGTACGCTCTCCACCACCGACTCGTGGCTCACGTCCTCCTGCTCGTTGTAGCAAGAGACGATCTTCTCGGCGCCGAGGTTGCTCGTGAGCACGATGACGGTGTTGCGAAAGTCGATGGCTCGACCCTCACCGTCGTTGAGCGTGCCCTTGTCGAAGACCTGCAAGAAGAGGTTCATCACCTCGGGGTTCGCCTTCTCGCACTCGTCGAGCAGCACCACCGAGTAGGGGCGCTGCCGCACCGCCTCGGTGAGCATGCCGCCCTCGCCGTAGCCGACATACCCGGGCGGCGAGCCGATGAGGCGCGAGACGGTGTGTTTCTCTTGGAACTCCGACATGTTGACGACGGTCATGAAGCGCTCGCCGCCATAGAGCGCGTCGGCGAGGGCCACCGCCGACTCGGTCTTGCCGACGCCGCTCGGGCCGACGAAGAACAAGACGCCGATCGGGCTGTTTGGGTTGCGCAGGCCCGCGTGGGCCGTGCGGATAGTCTCGGCGATGATGCGAATTGCAGGATCTTGCCCGCGCACGCGCTCTTGCAGGTGCTCCTCGAGCTTCAACACCGAGTCGACGAGGGCGCTTTGCATCTTGCCGATTGGGATCCCCGTCCAGCCGGAGATCACTTGCGCCACGACCTCGGCGTCCACCTCGCAGTGCACGAGGGGCTCGACCCCTCGCACCTTCGAAAGCTCGTCGAGCGCCGCGCGCAGCGCTTGCTGATCGGGCTCGGCCGCCCCCTCCGCGGCCTCGCGCGCCTTGTGCACCGCCGACACGGCCGTAAGCTCCCGCTCCCACTGCGCGCGCACGGCCGCGAGCGCGTCTTGCGTGCTCGCCATGGCGGCGGCCACCGCCGCTGACCGCTCACCCTGATCTTTCGTGACCTGCCCGGCTGCGGCCTGCACGTCGCGCTCGAGCGCCTGCTGCTCGCGCTCCTCGGCCGCGAGCTCGGCCTCGAGCGCCACGAGCCCCTCGGGCTTGGTGTCCATCGCCAGGCGCACCCTGGCCGCGGCCGTGTCGAGGACATCGATGGCCTTGTCCGGGAGCTGGCGGCCCGAGATATACCTCTCCGAGAGCTTCACGGCCGCCACCACCGCGTCGTCACGGATGATGACCTTGTGGGACTTCTCGTACGCGGGACGGAGCCCGCGCAGCATGGCGGTGGCCATCTCGATCGAGGGCTCCTCCACCTTCACGGGCTGAAAGCGCCGCTCCAACGCCGCGTCCTTCTCGAGGTACTTCTTGTATTCGCTCCAGGTCGTGGCGGCGATGGTGCGCAGCTCGCCGCGCGCGAGCTCGGGCTTGAGCAGGTTCGCCGCGTCGCTCGAGCCCGCCGCGCCGCCCGCGCCGATGATGGTGTGGGCTTCGTCGATGAACAGGATGACGGGCTTGGGCGAGGACTTGACGTCGTTGATGACCCCCTTGAGCCGATTCTCGAACTCGCCTTTGACGCCCGCGCCCGCTTGCAAAAGCCCGATGTCGAGCCCGCGGAGATCCACCTCGCGGAGCTGCGTCGGGACGCGGCCGGCCACGATCTCGAGCGCCAGCCCTTCGACGAGCGCCGTCTTGCCGACGCCCGGCTCGCCCACGATGATGGGGTTGTTCTTGCGTCGTCGCGTGAGGATGTCGGCGAGCTGGCGGATCTCTGCGTGCCTGCCGAGCACGGGATCGATCTTGCCTTCGGCAGCCCGCTCGGTGAACGACACCGTGTAACGCGCGAGCGCCTTGCCGTCGCCGCTCGCCCCCGCGGCCGAAGCCGAGCGCGCGGCCCCGCCGCCGGCGGTCTGCACCTCGGCCGACTCCGGCGATGAGCGTACGATGTCCTCGAAATTCTTGCGCAGCTCGTCGGTGCTCAGCCCCTCGAGCTCGGGGAACTGCTCGGCGGTGTATTGCCCGACGGCGCCGATGAACTGGAGGAAGAGGGCCCCCGAGCGCAGCCTGGCGGCGCCGAGCTCGAGCGAGGCCCAGACCCAGGCGTCCTCGATCCATTGAAAGAGCGTCTCGCAGAAGACGGGCTTGCCCTGGTTGTCGCTGCGAAACGACTGCAAGATGAGCTCGATCCGTTCGACGACCCGCAGCCGGTTGCGCTGCGCGTGGCGCAAGATCAAATCGCAGTCGCCGCCGTCGTGCTCACAGAGCGCGAGCAGCAAGTGCTCGACGCTCACCTCGCGATGATGCCCGGAGACCGCCTTCGAGACGGCGCCTTCCAGGGCGGCGGTGGCGGTGACGGTCAACGAGCGGACTATGGAGCGCGGCTCTGCTCGCACCACGGCTTTCCCCTTTCAATTGGCTACGCGGCGGCTGCGCCCGAGCGGGCGACCAAAGACAGCAAGCGCGCAAGTTGATTGCAGATATCTCAAGGTCGCGGCGACTACAACTATCTACCAGATATCGAAGACGCCCTTGGGGTCTACCGTAGTCTGCATGCAGACCTGCCGGTGGTCGTCGACGAGCTTGGCCGAGATCTCGAAGGCGATCGTCATCGCGTTTTCGCTCGGGATGTGGCGCACACGCACGCGCGTCAAGCGCGGCTCGTATCTCTCGATGGTCTCCTGGATGGATTTTTTCCAGATGTTGGCCGCGTCGGGGAAGGCCTCGGCCAGGTCGGCGAGATCCTCGAGCCCGTAATCGGGGACCGTGACCGCGTCCCCGCGGCGAGTATTCAAAAGAGCGCGGAGGTGCTCGATGACCGAATCGACATTGTTGAGCGAGGCACGCTCATGCCTCGCTCCGCTGGCGATCCTTGCGAGCAACCCCCGCGCTCCCATTGTTCAGCTCCGCCTAAAAGCCCTGGGCTTTCAGGAGCTACGCCTCACCCGACCAGCTATCGGTGTGGGTGACGCCGCCGTCTTCGTATGTGACGGTGATGTCCTGGAAGACGATCTGCACCTCTTCCATGGCCGTGGGCTGCTCGACCTTCGAGCGCGTGGCGTCCTCGCTCACCAGATTGATCGAGGAGATGTACGCGTTCGAGAGCTCGACCGTCATATACTTCTGCTCCTCGCCGCTCCCGGTCGGGCTCGGACGGAAGAACCAGAACTTGGCGCTGTCGATCTTCTCGTTGCGGCACAGCCCCTTGAACAGCACCGGCGAGGACTTGTCGACGCGCTTGATGATGGTCACCGGCTTGTGCATGCGCCGCCCGGTGATCTGAGCCGACGCGCCCTCTCGCGGGGTGGTGACACCCCAAGAGAACGACGCGCACTCGATCTTGTCGGCGCGCTCGAGGCTCGAGACGGTGCTCTCGCCCGCGACTTGCTGCCCGAGCATTGTCAGATCCCAATAAACCGCTTGTGCCATAACTTCTCTCCTTTGTGTGATGGTGACGCTTCCTCGTACGACTCAACCACTTGCTCAATGTCGATCCGCGTAAGCGTGCAATCCTGGTTGCGGGCCTCCCCCAAATTCGAGAAGCACGCGACCCCTTGAGTACATCTTCTCACGTCGTGCTCCAACGGGTTATTCTTGTGCGCCCGTTCTTGCACGATCGTGTCACCGGCGCTCCTTGCGCTTGCTCGCCACCACGGTCGCGCGCGGTTTGGAGGCGCGTGCCTTGCCGCTCGGCGCCCCGTGACGCTGCTTCGCCGCGCCGTACGAGCGCGCGAACTCACGGCCGAACAGGACCGTGGAGACGGCGTGATCTTCCTCCACGAGCTCCGCGTGCATGCGCTTGAAGCGTTGCCAGAGCCCGAGCACCGACAGCGGCCAGATCCCGCCGCGCACCCGCAGAGGCCCGAGCTTCTCCGGCTCTTCGCGTAGGCTCTTTGCGAGGTTTGGCGGCGAGAGCTGCTTGAGCAAGGAGCGCACGCCCTCGGTGATACCGGCGATCAAGGCCACCTGGTGGATCATTATGTCCGCGAAGGCACCCTTGAGCTCGCGCACCCTCGCGTCGCTGTCGTCCTCGGGGCCGAGGAGATAGGCGAGCACCTGGCGGCCATCGTGCGCCGTGTGGAGCTCGGTCTCGCGCGAGAAGGTGTTGACGGCGACCTGATCACCGAACTGATCGAGCCCGCTCCTAAGCTCGACGAAGCTCGAAGCGAAGGCGTCGAGCACCGCGGCGAGGTTCTCCATAAAATGCTTGCCGCCGTGCGTGGTGTCGATCGCGTCGGTGCCGAGGCCGAGCAGCTCCGCGATCTTGATCACGTGCGTCGACCGATCGGTGTCCCCGAGCGACGAGCCGAGCTTGGCCCGCAGCTCACGGTACTCGGGCTCGAAGGCGAGCTCGGGGAAGGCCGCGGCGAGCTCGGCGAACAAGAGCGTGCGCGCGGGGGCAGCGAGCTCCGCCACCGACGCGCCGAGCTGCTCGCGGAGCTTCTTCCACGCCGCGCGATAAGCGGCGTGGACGGGCTTGACGGCGTCCACCGCGGCCTTGGCCTGACGCAGGTCGTTGACCGCTCCCACGCCGATCTCGGTGGCGGCGCCGTCCTTCGGGGGGGCGGCCGCGGGGGGGTCGGATCTGGCGAGGTCTGTGTGCATGAGGGAGAGGGCGAGCTGACCGATGCCGAGCTTTTGCCCTCTTCTGACCGACGTGGCGGCGAAAGGTTGCACGGCGGCGCCGTCGATGAGGCTGCCGTTGGTGGAGCCGAGATCGATGTACTCGATGGCCTCGTCATCGAAGCTGATGACGGAGTGGTATTGGGAGACATAGGCCGAGTCGAGCACGAGATCGTTGAGGTGGGTGCGGCCGATGCGCACCGGCGAGCGGGGGAAGACACGCTCTTCGACGCGGTGCTGGCTCGGATTTTCGATGATTACTTTCAACGACCGCATCGCACGGCTCCATTGTTGATAGCCAAGCTCGAGGGAGAAGACGTATGAGGTGATAGACGCGATATCCGCTCTTGGCGCATGATGGTCTTCATACCCGAGTCGGTCCTCGTGTTGGCTGAATAAAGCGGGCCGAAAAGCTGCGGCTCCTTCTATAGTCGTACGACAGGTGTTTTGTGTAGATGCTGTTAGGAAATGCTGAGGAGCCACGGTGATGTTCAGCGTGA
>CAYXQW010000053.1:0-11376 GCA_964466695.1 uncultured Bdellovibrionales bacterium | reverse complement strand
CTCCGCCCACCTTGCCCGTGGCCTGGGGGTCAGCGGCAAGACCACCGCCCACTACATCGCTGCCGGCGGCAAGTCCTCCTTGTACCAGCAGGTTCCCGGCGAGGGATTCGCATCCGGGTCCGACGTCCGCCCGACGCAGACGTAACCGTCGGGGCAACAGGGACCGCCCCGACGGTCGCACCCCACGAGCCCGCTCTGGGGCTTGGGAGAGAAGCCACAGGCAGTGACGAAGACCGTCACCGCGCCCACACCCAGCATGCTCAGCCTCGACACCAAACGCATCAGAACCACCAGAAAGCCCTGGACGGAAGTCATGACGCCTCATTGTAAAGCCGCCGCGCGGAGTCAGCAAGGCACGCCCAGGGCAGTCGTACTGCAAAAGCAGAGTCGAGGGTGAACACCCGCGGACAGGCTGCGGGCGGGCGGCGAGCAGGGCGGCGCCGTAGCTCTTCCTAACACTACTGGTTCAATTCTTCGATTCACCGACGGGCGACGATCCGGGCCGGGGGCGGCGTCGGGCCTGCGCTTCCGGTCCTCAAGTACATGAGTACATTCCGGTCCGGTTCTCGGCCCTCCTTGCCCCCGTCCCGGCTTGTCGCCCGGCACTCGAAGGCGAATTCCAAGCAGTAGTGCTAAGAACGCGGTGAATGCCAGCTTCTTGTGGGGGCGTACCTCCTTGGCTTGCTTCAGCCGCGGCGGGCGGCGGCGATGGCGGCGACGTCGATCTTCTTCATGTCCATCATCGCGTCGAAGGCACGCTTGGCTTCGGCGCCGCCCGCGTTGAACGCGTCTGTGAGAACTCGCGGCGTGATCTGCCAGGACACGCCCCAGCGATCCTTGCACCAGCCGCACATGCTCTCCTGGCCACCATTGCCGACGATGGCGTTCCAGTAACGGTCGGTCTCTTCCTGGTTGTCGGTCGCGACCTGGAACGAGAAGGCCTCGCTCTGCTTGAAGGTCGGTCCGCCATTGAGCCCGAGGCAGGGGATGCCGAGCACGGTGAACTCGACCGTCAGGATGTCCCCCTGCTTGCCGTCGGGAAAGTCACTCGGCGCCTTGTGAACCGCGGTGACCTTGCTGTCCGGAAAGGTTGCGGCATAAAAGCGCGCCGCCGCTTCCGCGTCCTTGTCGTACCAGAGGCAAATCGTGTTCTTGGGTGTCATGGCCTCTAGGATGCCCGCCGCCGCGGGATGGTGGTGCCGACGCGCCGCAGGCGTGGCAGGAGAGGCCGGCACTCTGCGCCGCAGGCGTGGCGGGAGAGGCCGGCAAACCGCGCCGCAGGCAATTCGCCTCGCCCTGGCGTAAGCCAGGGAGAGGCCGACACGCCGCAGGCGTGGCGGGAGAGGGTTCCGGATCCGGAGGTTTCACAGGGAGAAAGGGAGGAAGGGAGGCCGGACCGGATGGGAAGGGGTTCGGACTCGAGATGATGGAACGTGTACTCGCTCGAGCTGGCGCGCAGGTCGCCGTTGCGGATGGCGGCGTGCGCGGCGGCGTTGAGGTCGCGGATCAGCACGCACAGCTTGTCGTCGAGCAGGCCGACCTGCTGCGTGTCCGCGACCGTCTGGCTCTTCGAGGTGTGGACCGCGCCCGGCGAGGCCAGCAAGCCGGCCAAGAGCGCCGCCACCTCGGCCAGGCGCTGAGTGTCGCCCGGTTCGCTCACGGTTGGGCATCTCGATCGGAGCGTTGGATAGAAGGCAAAGCCCAGGTGTTAGAAGGGAGACGTGACCTTGATCCGTAGCACCCCAAGCTTCGCTGACCTCGGGCCATCGTCCGCCAGGGCCAGCGCGGCGGCTCGAGCGTCGAGCCGGAAGCGCGACACCAAGTGCGAGCTTCTCCTCCGGCGTGAGCTCACGAGGCTCGGGTTGCGCTATCGGGTTACGAGCACGCTTCCGGGCCGGCCAGATGTGGTTTTCGTCGGGGCAAAGGTTGCCGTCTTCTGCGACGGGGATTTCTGGCATGGCCGCAACCTTGACCGGCGGCTCGGGAAGCTCGAGGGCGGGCACAACGCGGGTTACTGGATAGCCAAGATCAAGACGAACGTGGCGCGTGACCAGCGGGTCACGTCTGAGCTTGAAGCGGCTGGGTGGCTCGTGCTCCGGTTTGGGGAGGGGGACTTGAGACGGGGGTCAGCCACGATCGCCGCGCAGATCCAGGCGGCGGTTTCTGCGCGTCGGTCAGGCCGGTAGCCTATCGAGCAGCGTGGGAAGGTCATCCTCCCAGCCGGGGCCGGCGACGATCACACGTGACGCCAATCGCCCGGGGCAGGTTCGGTGCGGGTCCAGGGTCGATGTGAGGGAGAACTTGAACTCCCACCGCTCGGTGATCGGGTGAAGACAGGCGGCGAGCACCTCGAACTGGCTTGCCTCGTAGTATCGGCTACACGGGTTGGCCTTCGATGCGCGGGTTTTCTGAAAGTCCACGATGGGTCCGGCGGCAGTTGTACGCGCGAGCACGTTCTTACATTCGATTCGGACAGGCCGGCGTTTGTAGCTGATGTGGTAGTCGGGACGGCCATCCTCGTCAATGGAACGGACTCCGGAAACCCCTCGCACGTGATGTAGATGGCGGCCGAGGTGAAGCTCGGCCACGCCACCGCGGACGGCTGCGTGCAGCCGGAATCTTGAGCGGATGAGGTCGAGGATCTCGTTGGCGGACAGCCCAAGCTGACTCTCCAGCAAATGCTCAGGGTGGGCGAGGCCTCCTTGGGCCACCTCGCGCTCCATCCGGTCGGAGAGCAAGAGCCGTTCACCCGGGTCCAGCACGCTCGCGTGCGCCTCGAGCTCGACGTATCTCAGGAAGTGCTCCGGACGAAAGGCGATGAGGACCTCGGTCAGGAGGCTCTCCTGCGGCATCTCCTTCTTGCGCCTCGCCTTGGATCGCTCGCGCTGCCACCCGTGCCAGCCCTTCGCCGTGGCGTCCTGGAGATCCGCCTCTTTCATCTCCACCGACGAGGAGAACCAGGTCGGCGTGTGCATCCGAGGGTCGACCGCGATGAAGAGGCCGAGCTCGAGGTGCACCCCGAACATCAGGGTGATTCGCGTGCCTTGCGGATCGAGGTAGAGGCGATGGTACCGATCGAAGTCGCTGCCGTACTTGATCTGGAAGCGATGCTCGTCCGCCGGTCGCCCATCCTGCTTGTACTTGTTGGCCGTGAAGGCGTAGCAGATCAGGTCGACCACACGCCCGTTCGGGAAGGCTGCCTTGATCAAGAACGGCGCCAGCCTGGGATCCGCGTGCTCGATGACGCGCCCTCCGCTGGCCATGATCGCAGCCTCGATCTGCGCAACCATAGGCTCACGTCGGACGACCGAGTATCGCTCCATGCCGGGCGATCTTCAGGCGAGATGCCGCACCGGTCAAGTGACCGATCGCAGCGGCGCGAACCTTGCTGTCTCGGGTGTACCGGGCCGATCGATTCTACTAGAGTAGAGGCTTCCGGATGGCACGTCCCAAGGTACTCAGTCTCTACACGGGCGCCGGCGGTCTCGACTATGGCTTCGAGGCGGCCGGTTTTGCGACCGGCGTCGCTGTCGAGATGAACTACGACGCGTGCGAGACGCTGCGGGCTGCCCGGAAGTGGCCGGTGATCGAGCGAGACATCTTCGAGGTGCCCACCGCCGAAATGCTGGAGGCGGCCAACGCCCGTCCGGGTGAGATCGACGTCCTGATCGGAGGCCCGCCGTGCCAGCCGTTCTCGAAGTCAGGATACTGGGCGCGGGGCGATTCACGGCGGCTCGAGGATCCGCGTGCGGGCACCCTCGGCGCCTACATGCGAGTCCTCCAGGAGGCTCGCCCACGGGCCTTCCTACTTGAGAATGTCGAGGGGCTCGCCTATCGGGGCAAGGACGAGGGACTTCGACTGCTGCTGGGCATCATCGATGAGATTAACCGGCGGACCCGAAGTCGCTATCGCCCCGTCTATGCTGTCCTCGGCGCGGCTGACTACGGCGTACCGCAGTTCCGAAACCGCTTCGTCATGGTGGCTTCTCGAGATGGCCGCCAATTCAGGTTCCCGGATCCAACCCACTCGGACCAGCCAAGTCTCCTGGGGGACGTCCTGCCGTACCGGACAGCCTGGGACGCCTTGGCCGACGTGCGCCCCGACCCCGATGAGGATCTCGAGGTCAAAGGAAAGTGGGCGGACCTGCTCCCGTCCATCCCCGAAGGGAAGAACTACCTCTTCCATACGGATCGCGATCGGGGCCTGCCGCTCTTCGGGTGGCGCCGGCGATACTGGTCCTTCCTCCTAAAGCTGGCCAAGAATCGCGCATCCTGGACCGTCCAGGCGCAACCTGGCCCTGCTGTCGGCCCGTTCCACTGGCACAACCGGCGTCTCTCGGTGCGGGAGCTGTGCCGTCTGCAGACGTTTCCCGATGACGTGCGACCGGTTGGCGGCCGGACTTCTGTGCAACGGCAGATCGGCAACGCCGTCCCGTCGTTGCTCGCCGAGGTGGTTGCCCGAGAGATCCGCGTGCAGTTTCTGGATCTTCCCCGACCGGCCGGGTTGCCCAAGCTGTTGCCACCACTGCGTACGCCGGTGCCGCCGCCGGAGCCAGCGCGCGCCGTTCCGCGACGGTTCCGTTTGCTCGAAGGGCAGCACGAAGCTCACCCGGGCACGGGCAGAGGATACTCGGCCAGCAAGCGTGATGACTCGGCCGAGATGGAGCTAGCCGAGGCATCGCTGTTCTAGATTGCGTCTTCCACCTGGGGGCAGGTCACCCTGTCCGCCCCGCCACCCGGCACACGGCCTGCGGCTCTCAGAACCGCTCGGCCTGCGTTCCCGTGAAGGTGCGAAGCTGTGTGCAGGGGGCGGCGGCACCTTCCTGGGCGGCGGTGGCGGGCGGGCAGGCGCCGTTGACCGCGGGGTAATCCGTGCGCTGGGTGCGAACCTCGAGCCGGAGTGAGCTGACGGCGAGCTTGAGTGACAGGAGCTCGATGCCGCCGTTCCGGCAGGTGGTACCGTCGAGCGTCCCGTAGTAGGTGGTCGTGTTGGTGAACGTCCCGTCGGGCTCCTCGGTCAGGAAGAGGTAGTAGGGAAGCTGCTCGTAGGCGGTCCAATCCTCGAGCAGGCGCGCCCCCAGCGTCCGACACCCGGAGAGCCCCGAGCACCCCGCGACGACCAGGCCCGGCCGCGCTCCCGTGGCCGCCGCGATGGTGGTCCTGCGGACCACGAGATGGGTCGCCGCCAGCGACGCACGAATGCTCGCGCCGCCTGGAGCGCACGAGCCAGTGTTCACCAGCGCGTCGTCGAGGGTGTAGATGCCTTCGAGCTGCTCGCCGTCCAGGGCCGCGGCGTCGACGGCGCCGGTGGCTCCACCCAGGCTCGCGACGTCGAGGGCGCCGCTGGCGCCGCCCAGGCTCTGGGCGTCGACGGCAGCGGCGCCGCCCTGGCCCTCGAGGCTCCCGCCCAGGCCGCCCAGACCGGTTCCGGCTCCGCCGACGCCACCGCTGCCGGTTCGCGAGCCACCGCCCTGGGAGCCGCATGCGGCAGCGGCGCAGACCGTGAAGAGCAGGGTCGCGCTCAGGTTGCGGGTGCCCATACGGCCTTTTTCGTGTCGCCTCATCGCATCCCAGGGTGGCGGATGACGCCGAGGACGTCAACCACGCCCGGCCTGAATGACCGGCCGGGAAGCGACGCCAGGTAGCTCACCCCCTCTCCCAAAGGGCCCCAACGCATCCAACACCGCGGCGACGCGGAGCACAGCCACGTGCTCCGGAAGCCCTGTCCGACACCCTTCCTCCCCTTCTCCCTGTTGATTTTCCGTCCCCCCAGCTACCTCGGGGACCGTGCTACCTTCGTTGGTCGTCGTGGTCTCGTTGAACACCCGACAGTCAGACGTGTGGGCGAGCTCGCTGAGGAACGGATTCAGCCTGGCCGCGTACCGCGTGTGCAGCCGGGTCGTGCCCGTCTTGGCGAAGCTGGTCACCATACCCTGGAAACAGCGCCACCCGCCGGTGGCTAGCCGGACGCCCGCCGCGAGCGGCTTGCCCAGCACCTCATCGGGATCGATGACGGGGTCCTCCGAGAGCAGCCCCAAATGAAAGACGTAGGGTACGCCGAGCTCCTCCGTGCCCGACAACGTTTCGAGAAGCAGAGTGCCCCTGCACGACGGCGCCCTGACCCACGTGTCCCTACCAAGGAGTGCCATGACCGGTCACTCTAGTAGATGGCAGGTCCGCGTCAAGGGGAGGTCTCGACCTCTCAACGCCTGCCCGAACCCGATCGTTTCCTTCCCGCAGGCGCCTCCGATGGCCCTCGCTAAGACTCGTGGAGGGAAGGCTTCCTTTATGTTTGCGCTACGCATAGTATGCTTGCATGCATTTTCTGATGGCGCGTTCATCGGTTCGAAGGTTCATCCTCCTCGGTTTCCTGGCCAGCCTCGTGGTGTCGCACCCGGCCTCGGCCAAGGACTTGGCCCCCTTCGTGATTCCCTGGGATGACGTCGCCCCGGGGCCCATGGATCTGTCGGGCCTGAACGACACCAACCTGACCCGCATCACCATCGGGAACGACGGGCACTTCTACCGCAACGGGGAGCGCTATCGGCTGTGGGGCATGAACTTCGGGTGGTCGGCGTGTTTCCTCACGCACCACGAGGCAGACGTGCTCGCGGCGCGCATCGCGAAGTTCGGCGTGAACGCCGTGCGCCTGCATGGTTGCGACGAATTCTGGCACTACAAGACGGGCGGCAGTCTCATCGACTATTCCGGCGGAACGAGTCGCGCGCTGCAGGCCTCAGGGATCGACAAGCTCGACTACTTTGTCTCGCAGCTTCAGCGGCATGGGATCTACGTGGATATCAACCTCTACGTGGGACGGCGGTTTCTTCCCGGGGACGGGGATTCGGGCCAGCCCTTGCCGGTTCCAGCGGTTACCGCCAGCGAGATGTTCGGCGAAGACGCGGGGCAGTGGCACAAGCACTTGGGATTCTTCTACGACCCCGTCAAGGAACTGCACAAGGAATACGCCAGTCAGCTTCTCACCCACGTGAACCCGTACACGGCGAAGAGCTACGCGACGGATCCCGGCGTCGCCTTCGTGGAGATCCTCAACGAGGGCGGTCTTCTACATTACTGGCTGTGGGGAAGGCTCGACCAGTATCCGGACGCCATCCAGCTCGCGCTGCGCGAGAAATGGAACCAGTGGCTCTCGATGAAGGCCGGCTACGCCAGCACGACCGCGCTTGAGACGGCCTGGGGCATGAGCGGCGCTGGTGTCGAACATCTCGCGAACAGCAGCCTCTCGGCGCCTCTCGCCCCCTGGACACTGGAGGTGACTTCTCCCGCGGTCGCGACCATCGCATCTGACACCACGGACGCCACACACCCCGGGGCACGCATCGACGTCACCACCCCGGGGACCGAGGTCTTTAGCGTGCAGCTCACCCAGGGCGGTTTGAGCCTCCAGCTCGGGCAGACCTACACGATGAGCTTCTGGGCACGCGCCTCCTCCGAGCGCGTCTTTCGCTTCGCGGTCAGGAAGATCGGGGAGCCGTGGACGGAGCTGACTCCGTGGCAGGAGGACCAACCCATGCTCACGACGACCTGGCAAAGGTACCAGATCGTCTTCACCGTCACCGACCCGGCGCTGGCGGGCACCGCGGCTCGCTTCGAAGTCGCCGATCTCGGCCGGCAGACCGGAACGGTCTGGATCAGCGCCCCATCGCTCAAGAGCGGGGCCTCCGCGCTGCAGGCAGGAGAATCCCTGGAGGCCGGCACGATTCCCAATCTCCCACGAAACTCCTCGCGACCGTTCACGCTAGCCGCCCAGCGCGACTTCGTCGCCTTCCTGCGCGACACCGAGGCCAACTTCTACTCCGACATGCTCGACCACCTGCGGAACAACGTGGGCCTCCTTGCGCCGGTAAGCGGTTCGCAGATGATGAACAGCACACCTTCCATCCAGTCGCTTCTCGACATCATCGATACCCACTCGTACTGGGACCTCCCCAGCTTTCCCTCTGGGACTCAATGGGATCCCGAGACCTGGGTCATCCAGAACACGAGCTCGATTCTGTCGCCGCCCGGCGTGCTGGAGCTTGCGGCGGCAGGCCGGGTCGCTGGCAAGCCGCACATCATGACCGAGACCAATCTCTTCGCTCCCAACGACTACACCTCGGAGGGGGGCATCACGCTCGGGGCTTATGCGAGCCTGCAGGACATGGACGGTGTCTTCCTCTTTGGCTGGGCCAACGATCAGTCCACCTTCCAGGAATCGCACTTCTCGTTCCACCTCGACGTGGGCTACCACCCCGGGATACTCACCACACTCTACCTGGGCGGGCTGCTCTTCCGGACCTTCGACGTCACCTCGACCAGCAGGACATGGCAGGTCGCCATGGACGCGACGACCGAGCTCGACGCCATCCTCGCAAAGGGCAAAGAATGGCGGGTGGTGGACATGTCTTCCCGTGGTTTTCCGATACAAGCGACGTTGCTCGGCAGGCCCGAGATGAATCTCGCGGCGGGGGCAAAGGATTCGACGTTTCCCGATCTGACCGGGGTCACGCGCTTCGAGCCGGACACCGGCGAGCTGTCCTGGGACACGATGGCCAGGCATGTCCTGGCTCACTCGGCACGATCGCGCGGCGTGGTGGGTTTCACCGACGGCAAGCGCTTCGCGCTGGGAGGCCCGAAAGTGGATTGCACTGCGACCCCGGCGAGTTGCATCGTGTTCGAGCCGGGCACCACCCGACGTGGCTTCAGCGCGCTGTCGCTCTCCCTGGTGGAGGGGACCTCCTTCAGTGGGAATGCCCGGGCCATCCTGACCGCGGTGGGTGAGGTCGCTAACACGGGGATGATCTGGAATGCGGCACGCACCTCCGTTGGCTCGAGCTGGGGAGGCCCCCCAACGCTGATCGAGCATGTTCCCGCCACCGTCACGCTGCCGCGAGCGGCCAGCGAGGTGCGCGTCTTTGCCCTCGACGGCCGCGGACAGCGACTCGAGGAGTTGCCTGTCACTGGTGACGCGAGCAGCGCTGTCGTGAAGATAGGTACCGGCGCTCCGACCCTTTGGTACGAAGTGGATCTCGGCGCAGTCGCCAAGCCCACCGGCGAAGGCGATGCGACCCTCACCCTTTGCGCCAAGCACTGCGCGGCCGTCGCCACGGCCCTGCCGACCTGCTACGCGGACACCACGGCCTGCCTCGCGCGGTGCGGGTACTGGATCGACACCGCGGCGGGCGGGGCCTGCGACTGCTCCTCGCCCCAGGCCGCACTGCTGTCCTGCATCGCCGACAACGGGGCGCCGGCTCTCGCTTGCGGCGCCGAGGTGCTCGGGGCCAGCTTCGCCGGACCCTGCGCCGCCAAGGCCGTCGCCTTCGAGCGTTGCATCGGCAATCGCTACCCGTGCAAAGAGTGGAGCACAGAGCTGCTCGGGGATTTCGAGGACGGGAGCACGACGATCGGAAGGGCAGGCTTCAGCGGATGGTTCCTCGGGCACGCCCCGGATCTGGTCACGGTTCCCGATGTCTTCACCACGGCCGCGGGGGGCGTGCACGGCAGCGCGGGTCGATTCTCGCTGGCAACCACGCGCGGCTGGGACCCCAGCACGCAGCAGTTGCTCGGCTATGCCGTATTCGGCACATGGTCCTCGGCGGCGGTGGATCTTTCCCGGTACGCTGGAGTCGGATTCTATGCCAGGGGGTCCGGCAAGCTGCGGGTTACCTTCCCGACCAAGTCCATGGCGGTCGCGAAGAACGACGATGCGTTCGGCAGAACCATCACGCTTCATCCCGACTGGACCTGGCATAGCGTGTTATTCGACGATCCTGCCTTCCGGCAAGATGGCTGGGGAGCGGTCGCTTCCTTCGATCGCGCCGACGTGGAAAGTCTCCAGTTCGGCCTGAGCAGCCGGAGCCTCGACGTGGACATCGACGATGTCACGCTACTGGCCGATCCCGACCAAGGATGTCGCGACGGCGGCTGCGGCGATGCCGATGGCGGCGCGGTCGGCATCGGCGGGGCCGGAGGTGCCATCGGCGGCGGTGGCGCGGGAGGAACGATAGCCGGCGACGCCCGAGCAGCCGGAGGTGCGTCAGGCTCTGGTGGTACGAGCGGTGGCGATGCACGCGGGGCCGTCGTTGACGCCGGCCATCCGCTCTTCGGCACGGGTGGCGCGCTATCGCCTCCAGGCTCGGGTGGCGCCAGTCGAATCGATGCCAGCGTGGCGAGCGGCGGTCAGTCCGGCAACAACGGCAACGGAGACGGCTGCGGCTGTAGTCTCGCCGGGAATCCAAGTCGCTCCAACCACATGCTCCTTCTCCTGGGTTTGGCGGCGGCACTGCTGCTCAGGCGCCGGCGATAGGCTGCTTCCCGCCGGGGCTAGGATGCTCTCCGACAGAGGGCACCGGAGCTATTGCCGACCGGAAGCGGGGTAGGACAGGCGCGAGCCAGCAGCCCAAACGTCGGGCGCTGATGGAGCGTCACACGGCCACAGCCAAGGTGCTGACTCTGCAACCGGCGGCACGGAGGTGACCCGGATTCAGCCTGGCCACGTACCGCGTGTACGCGTGCGTGACCCCCGCCCTCGCGAAGCTGGTCACCACCCCGTGGAACCACCGCTGCCCACCGCTGCCCAGCCTCACGCCCACCGCCAGCGGCTGGCCCACCACCCCGTCCGGCTCGATGCCGCCGAGCTTCGACAGCAGCCCCAGCTCGAACACGTACGGAGCCCCCAACGCCTCGTGCCCCACCAGCGTCTCGAGCAACAGCACCCCTTCGGGAAGGGGCCCATCACCCACGTATCGCTACCCAGGAGTGCCATGGCTGCGAGAGAATCCTAGCCCTCGGTGGACCACCCAACCGGCACCTCTCCTTCGGCGCGGTTGCCCGGCCGCAGATCTGCGACCTCAGGTAGCTGAGGCTCACGATGGAGCCCTGTGCGGCCCGGCCTGGGCAGGCACGTCCCCGTCCAGGCCCGTCCCCGTCCGGGGGTGGCCGACCTCATTCGTGCCGCCGCAGCGGCCTTCCGCGAGAAGCACGTGCCCACCCGCGACCAGCTCAGGCCGCAGGCTCCTCGCAACCCGGACCGTCACGGTCAGGGTTCGCTGACGAGGGGCGCCTCGCCCCGGGTCGACTTGGCCCCGGACCCGCGGGAGCGTGCCGACTCTCGAGCCAGAGGTCGGCGCTTTCGCGCTCCGCAAAGCACACCGTCCAGACCAAAAATGCCGCTTTCGCGCCGTCCGCACGCCCCTGTCCCCGCCCTGCTCGGACCGCGCCCGATGGGCTCTCACACCGCTACCCGCGCCCCACTCGCCGGCACCCCACACCCGTGCTCCTCCCACCTCGCCCGCGGGTCCTCGCGACTGCCTCCCCTACGCGGCTCGGGGTGCGCGTGGTAGGCAGCCTCGAGCACCGCAGCTGCGGCAGTAGGTC
>CAYXQW010000052.1:0-11396 GCA_964466695.1 uncultured Bdellovibrionales bacterium | reverse complement strand
GACGTAACTGCTTGAAATAACCCCACTTTTCTCCGAGGCAAAGGATCCGCACCCAAAGCCGAAAGCCGGATATCAGACCCGCAAGTGTCACCCTCGCGCCGCGTCGAACGAGGTATCGAGCCAGGAAGTGCCATCGCGAAACTTCGTAAAGGCACCATGAAGCCTGCAAGCCGCTCCTACAGCTCCCGCAAAACCAATTTGCAGGCCTGCAAGTGGCTTACATCAAAACCGGCAGGGCACTTGTAAGCATGAAACCAGCCGTAAATCTTGTCATCCTTGACAATCATGCAAGCTCATGTGAAGCCTCTCGCCGGCAGCGCCAAAGCTGCCAGCCAACCAGGAGAGACAGCGATGCAACAACTGAGGGATTGCCATAGCCCCGCCATTATTCTGCGCGCCTTGCGGTTTCTTTCAATTCGCTTGAAGTCACGGCCACAGTCTGCCGAGATCGAGCTGTCGGTGACGCAGGCACGCGCGAAGCTGATAGCGGCTGACGAGGCCTTCTCGCAGGCGCTCGAAGAGCGCGTGGCCGCGAGCGCCGAGGTGCACTACCTCGATGGGATACTCAACAAGGGCGTGGCCGACGTCGCGCGCGAGGCGCTGGCGCAGGTCAAGGGCGACCGCAACGACGCGCGCTACATGAAGCTGTTCGCGGTGTCGCCGAGCACGGCCATGCGCCCCGTCGCGGGTGAAGCTCAAGAGCGCTACGTGCAAAACATCATCAGCCGTCTCGCCGAAGACGCGAGCCTGGCCCCGCTCAAGAGCCACGCCGACATGCTCAAGGGGCATCTTGCGGCGCTGAATGCCGCCGTGGCCAAGCGTCAAGAGCTATACGTGCCCGAGGCGAAAGCGGCCGCAGATCGCCGTATCGCCGCCGATGAGGCGAGACGCATCTACAATCAAGCCGCGGCGCGCTTGGCGTTGATGCTCGGCAACGACCGGGCGCTCATCGACAGCTTCTTCTTCGATCTCAGCAAGAAGAGCGCCGAGGACGAGAGCGCGGCCAGCGACGAGGCGGCAGCGACTTAGAGGGCGTTCTAGCCGTGCACGCATCCCCGAGCACAGCTCGCGAAGATGCCGCAAAAGCACAGAGCGGCGAATACGCCAAATGCCGTGCGCATCACCCGCACGAAATCCTCGATCGGGACGTCAGGCATCGGCACATACCCGATGAGCACGGCAAACAGCAGCCCACACAGGCCGAGCGACAGCATCTGCCCGACAAGCACGAGTCCTGTGCCTCGTGGGTCGAGCCCTTTGACTCGTTGCAGGTAGAGCGACAGCAAGAAGCCCACCCCGGCCGTGGTGCTGTAGTTTATGAGAGCCGCGAGGTTCGAGAACAGAAAGACCCGGTTGACGGCGATTGCCGACTACCGTTAGTTACCACAGTGCTCATGCTCACTCGCATACTCGCAGACAACTTTCGTGCGTTGGCAAACTTCGAGTTCCGCCCGGGCAATCCGTGCCTTCTTTTGGGAGACAACGGCTCTGGCAAGAGCAGCCTAGTAGAAGTGCTGGCGCTAACTAGCGACCTTATCGCTCGAGGGAGATCCACTGCGGATCTTTTCCGTGGAACCCAAACCCGCTGGGACACCCGGGACGCACAACGATTCGAGCTCGACGTGGAGGTTGAACAAGGTGCTTTCCGCTATGCGCTCGAGATTCAACATCCCCCGGATCGCTTCGGGCCTCCAACCATTCGTTCTGAGGTCGTCGTATGCGATGGGGAGACGCTGTATAGGTTTGCCGACCGAAACGTCTTTCTGCAGACTGACCGCGACAAGACTAGTGTCAATTTCCCATTCCAGTCGAGCCAATCCTATCTCGCACACGTTGAGACGCGCAGCTCTCGCTTAGGGTGGTTCAAGGCCTTTATCGAAGGGGTTAGCATCATTCAACCCAATCCGTTTGCCATGGAGGCGACCTCGAAGCATGATCTCCCGGTTCTGTGGCGCTACTGTCAAAATCTCGCGTCCTTCTTTGCCTTCCTCAACAACGAACGACCTGATGTACGAAGCGCCCTCGAGACACGTCTGCGGGAGGTAATACCAGGTTTTCGCAACTTTGTTCTCAAACGCATGGGCGAGGAGAAGCTGTTGCTCGTTTCGTTTGGCAACGAGCATCAGCAAACGCATGAGCTCGGATTGTTGGATTTGTCCGAGGGGCAGCGGGTGCTGATAGCTTTGTATGCGGCCCTCTATGGAATGCTTAGTGCGACGGCTTTGCTCTGCTTTGACGAGCCAGACAATTTCGTTGCTCTCGCAGAAGTTCAGCCCTGGCTTCAGGCGCTGAGAGATACTCTGGATGAACGCGGAGGACAGGCGATCGTCGTCTCTCATCACCCAGAAGTGATTGACTATCTTGCGCTCGACTCAGCGTGGCGTTTTGAGCGACCAACAGGGCCGGTCGTAGCTCGACCGTTGGATTTGGGCTCACATCCTGGGCTCCGGCCGTCTGAGATCATCGTTCGAGGCGGATAGCCCAAAATGCCGCGACGATTGCGCTGCACTCTTCTGTGTGAGGACATCGAGCACGAGAGGTTTTTCAGAGCGATCCTCGAGCGTATGTTCGGGCGAATCCACGTGGTCCGACAGGGCGATGTTAATTCTGTCCTCTCGGCATACGCGAGACAGGTGTCTCTTGTTCGTCGATATCCACAGGAAGCTGTCGGGCTTGTTGTGGTAGTGGACGGTGACGACGCAGGCTTAGAAAAGAGACTCAGGGAGCTCGACGACCAACTAAGGACTAACGGTCAACAAAAACGCTCTCCCAAAGAGCGCCTAGCTGCATGTGTCCCCGTCCGAAACGTCGAAACGTGGGAGTGCTGGCTCTGCGGTAAGCACGATGTCGATGAAGCGCACGACTTCAAGCCAACGTTCAAGGCAGCGGTTAGGCGCGGCACGATGGGTACTGCCCAAGCTGCGAAAAAGTGGTTTGACCAGCCCACGCCAGACGAGAGAGCCGCAGAGACCGCTCACCTGCCATCGCTTACGGCTGGACGGAAGGAATTGAGTCGTCTTGCCGACGCGACATTCGGGCGTTGACGGAGCTCCCAAACGAGCTCTGTGGCCAAACACCTACGAGACGCCTTCTTGAGCGTCTTCGGTTACTCGCGAGTGGGCGTGCGCCATTAGCGAGGATGCCGAAATTAATCACTGCCGAAGTCGCGCCTACCCGTGCACGCATCCCCGAGCACAGCTCGCGAATATGCCGCAAAAGCACAGAGCGGCGAATACGCCAAATGCCGTGCGCATCACCCGCACGAAATCCTCGATCGGGACGTCAGGCATCGGCACATACCCGATGAGCACGGAAAACAGCAGCCCACATAGGCCGAGCGACAGCATCTGCCCGACGCCGCGCATGGTCCCGAGCGTCGCCGAGGCGACGCCTAGCCGGCGCTTGTCGACCGAGCTCATGACCGCGTTGGTGTTCGGCGACGAGAACAGCGCGAAGGCGACGCCGAGCACCGCCAGGCCGACGAGCACGACCCACATGCTCGTTTTGGCATCAAGGAAGGTGAGCACGAGCAGCCCGAGAGTGGTGAGCGCCATGCCAGCCGTGGCAAGTCGGCGCGGCTCAATGCGCTCGGAGAGCTTGCCGGCGGGAGCAGAGAGCAGGGCCATGATTGCCGGCTGCACGACAAGCACAAGTCCTGTGCCTCGTGGGTCGAGCCCTTTGACCCGTTGCAGGTAGAGCGACAGCAAGAATCCCACCCCGGCCGTGGCGCTGTAGTTTATGAGAGCCGCGAGGTTCGAGAAGAGAAAGACCCGGTTGCCGGCGAAGAGACGTACGTCAAACAGCGGGCTTTTGACCCGTAGCTCAAAGAGCGCGAAGCCCAAAAGGGCAGCGACGCTCAGGAGAAGCAGGCCGATGCCGTCTAGATGCGGCAGACGCGAAAGACCCACCATCATCGCGCAAAGAGCGAGAGCGGACAGAAAGCTGCCGAAAAGATCGAGCTTCTCCAAATTGCGGTCGCGGCGATCGGCTGGTAGGTGCGCGGCAGCGACCAGGCCGATCGCGAGCGCCATCGCGGACGTGAGCCAGAAGATGCTGCGCCAGCCGAACGCTTGCGTGAGGAGGCCGCCGAGCACCGGGCCGAGCGAGAGCCCAGTGTAGACGCCGGCGATATTCACGCCGACCGCGCGACCGCGCTGTGCCGGAGGCCAGGTGGCGATGAGCAAGGGCATCGAAACGGCGAGTGGAACCGCGCCTACGGCACCTTGCAGGAGCCTGATGGCGAGCAGGAAACCCTGGGAGCGTGCGAAGGCGACGACGGCGGTAACGAGCGCGAAGCCGATAAGGCCGAAGACAAAGAGATTGCGGCGGCTGCGTAAGTCCGCAACTCGTCCGAGCGGTAACAGGAGTGCGGCGGTGGCGAGCATGTAGCTCGTGTTGACCCAAGGCAGGAGCGGCGCCTTGATGCCGAGCTCCCGGGCGATCTGCGGCAGTGCGACATTGGTGGCCGCTGACATGAAGGGGACGAAGAACGACGAGGCTGTGACGACGGCGAGCACGATATGCGCCTGTCGTTCGGTCGGCGCGGCGTCAGCACGGACTGATGACATGGGGTGGAAGCTACTTCGCGGGCGGTGCATAGATCCATAACTAACTTCGTTCGACGAACCCAACCGAGATATCTCCGGCCTTGCCGGCTCGGGGATATTTCCGAACAATATCATTTGCCATGGCTAATTTGCAAAAACAGTTCACAAAACGCTTTGAAGATGCTAGGCGATAGCCGCCAGGAGAAGATTTATGCTCGTTCAATTTCGTTTCTCGAACTTCCGCTCTTTCCGTGAAGAGGCCGAGCTGTCGTTCGTCGCTGCGACGAATCTCAAGTATCCATCCGGCTTCGGAGTCACTAAGCCCGAGGGTTCAAAGCGAGAGCTCGTCAATGTCCTCGGTCTGTTCGGCGCCAACGCCTCGGGCAAGACCAACGTCCTCAATGCGCTACGATTCATGCGATACGTAGTGGACCAGTCTCATCGCTCGTGGTCGCCCGAGGACTCGATCCCCATCGAGCCATTTCGGCTCGATGCGGCTAGCGCCAGCCAGCCGTCGCGTTTTCAGCTCGATCTGATCGTAGACCGCATCCCCATGCAGTACGGATTTGCGCTCACCCGCAGCGAGGTGTGCAAGGAGTGGCTCTTCGCCTGGCCGGGCGGGAAGCAGCAGTTACTCTTCGAGCGCACGGGGCTAGCGAGCATTAAATTCGGACGCGGCCTCAAAGGGCCCAACGAAACCATCTATAAGCTCACCCGGAACAATAGTCTCTTCCTCTCCGCGGCAGCCCAAAACAACCATGAGCATTTGAAGCCGCTCTACACGGAGATCATTCAAAAGATCCGCTTTCTATCCCCGGATGATGAGCTAAGTCGCCGGCATTTCACCATGACTTCGATGAGCGAGGGGCACAAGGAGGGCATCAAGCAGCTCGTAAAGCTCGCCGATCTGGGGATTATCGACCTCGAAGTGAAGGAGAAGGAGGTCGTTGTGCCGCCAAAGGTGCGTGCCGTGGTTTTGCGGATAATTAAGGAGATGGGGGCGTCGCCGGACGCTATCAAGCAGCCCCCCGAGGGCGGGATGCGGGGCCCTCATCTGGTCTTTACGCACGCGTCCGGCCACACCTCCGCTGGGGTAACGTTCGGCGCGGAAGATGAATCGCGCGGCACCCTGACGTGGTTTGCGCTCGTGGGGCCAATCGTTCAAGCTCTTGCAGAGGGCTCCGTGCTATTGGCCGATGAGATAGACTCCAGCCTGCACGAAATTCTCCAAGGCAAAGTGATTCAGCTCTTCAACGACCCCAGGTGCAACCCCCATGGAGCGCAGCTTGTCTTTACCAGCCAGAACACTACGGTGCTGGGCGACGCCCTAACGCGCGGCGAGCAAGACGACGAGGTCCTGCTGCGTCGAGACCAAATCTGGCTCACGGAGAAAAAGCAAGGCGGCCTGAGCGTGCTCGTACCGCTTACCGACTTCCATGTCCGCAAGGGTGAAAACATCCAGCGTTGGTATTTGCGCGGTCGCTTCGGGGCGGTGCCCATCCTCGACGAGCGGCTCCTTGAATGTGCGAGCGCCACCCCAAACCATGAGGTATCTGACCATACGGAGCCTTTGTGAGGCCCGGGTCGAGGCAACAGCCCCAAGGCCGGAGGAAGGCAAGCCGTAAACCGTATCGGCGCATTCTGGTCCTATGCGAAGGAAAAGTAACCGAGCCAGAATACCTCCGTGGACTCAAGCAACACCTGCGCAACCCAACGCTCGAGATCGAGGTGGTGAAGGCCGCAGGAGTACCGGTGACCATCGTCGATGCCGCCGTCTTGAAGAAGAAGAGTTCCGACAAGCGGCGCAAACGTCATCCAGAAGATGCCTACGACGAGGTATGGGCTGTCTTCGACCGCGACGAGCACCCTCATTTCGCGGAGGCGTGCCAGAAAGCTCGGGACAACGAGGTAGGGCTTGCGGTGAGTAATCCTTGCTTCGAGTTGTGGCTACTGCTGCACATAAGGGACCAGACAGCGCCGCTTGACCGTTACCAGGCACGCACACTGCTCGCCGCCTGTAATGCTAGCGACGACAAGCACGTCGATTTTGCTCTCTACGCTCCGCAGCTCGACTGCGCGTGTGATCGAGCTTGTGAGCTGGACCGCCGCGCCCAAGAGGGCGCTACGGACGGTAATCCGACCACAACGGTCTACAAGCTCGTCGCGTGCATCAAATCGGACTCTTCTGCGGCCGAAAAGGGGCGAAACTAGGCGTCTTTATGACCCGCGGAGCCTCTCGCGCTGCGAGGTGAAGCGGTTTGTTGAGCAGGACTTATATTGAGTTAAGGGAGGATCGCGAGCGCGCCATGACCGAGCATGCCTGTTGCCACGAGCCAAGAGCGCCAAAAAGCCCGGCGCCGCCTGGCTCCATTTACACTTGTCCGATGCACCCCGAGGTTCGGGCGACCAAAGAGGAGAGCTGTCCGAAGTGCGGCATGGCCCTCGAGCCTGTGCTCCCGACTTTGGATGAAGGCGAGAGCCCCGAGCTCGCCTATATGCGGCGGCGGGCGTGGCTCGCCTTCGCCTTCGCGTTGCCCCTCGTCATCGTCGCGATGGGCGATATGTTGCCCGGCCGCCCGGTCTCGGCGCTGTTCTCGGCACAGGCGCGCGTGTGGATCGAGCTCATCCTCGCCACCCCCATCTGCCTCTTCGCCGCCTGGCCGTTCTACGTGCGCGCGGTTTCCTCGGTCAAAAATCGCAACCTCAACATGTTCACCCTCATCGGGCTCGGGGTCTTCGTCTCCTACACCTACAGCCTCGTCGCCACCGTCGCCCCATCGCTCTTCCCTCCGTCTTTCCGCGGCGCGGGCGGCGAGGTGGCCGTCTACTTCGAGGCGGCGGCGGTCATCGTGACGCTCGTGCTCTTCGGGCAGGTGCTCGAGCTTATGGCGCGCGGCAAGGCGACCTCGGCGATCAAGCTCCTCTTGGGCCTCGCGCCGGCCTTCGCGCACCGCGTGCGCGAAGGAGGCGGCGAGGAGGATGTACCGCTCGCGGAGGTCGCGGCCGGCGACGTCCTCGCCGTGCGCCCCGGGGAGAAGGTCCCGACCGACGGCGTCGTGCTCGAGGGGCTAAGCTACCTCGACGAATCCATGGTCACGGGCGAGCCCACGCCGGTAAAGAAGGTCGAAGGCGACGAGGTCGTGGGAGCCACCATCAACGGCGTGGGGGCCTTCGTCATGCGGGCAGAGAAGGTGGGCAGAGACACGCTGCTTGCGCGCATCGTCGCGGAGGTGGCGTCGGCGCAGCGTAGCCGCGCCAAGGTCCAGAGGCTTGCCGACACCGTGGCGAGCTACTTCGTGCCCGCGGTCGTAGGCATCGCGGTCGTGACCTTCGCCGTCTGGGCGATCTTCGGCCCCGAGCCCAAGCTCGCCTACGCGCTCGTGAGCGCGGTGGCCGTGCTCATCATCGCCTGCCCGTGCGCGCTCGGGCTCGCGACGCCCATGTCGATCATGGTGGCGAGCGGCAAGGGCGCGCGCATTGGGGTCTTGTTCAAAGACGCCGAGGCGATCGAGCTTTTGGGCAAGGTGGACGTCCTGGCGGTGGACAAGACGGGGACGCTCACCATGGGCAAGCCCGCGCTCACGAGCGTGGTTACGCTCCGCGATCACGACGAGCAGGAGCTGCTCGCCCTCGCCGCTGCCGTGGAGCGAAAGAGCGAGCACCCGCTCGCGAGGGCGATCGTCGCGGGCGCCGAGGCGCGAGGCGCGCAGTCGCTCTATGCGGCCGATTTTGTTGCCAAGACGGGGCTGGGGGTCTTGGGCACGGTAGACGGTCGCGCGGTCGTGCTCGGCAACGCCGCGCTGCTCTTAGAGCTCGGGGTGGACGTAGGTGAGGCGACCGCGCGGGCCGAGGAGCTCCGGGGCGACGGGCAGACCGTGGTGCACCTCGCGGTGGACGGCGAGCTTTGGGCTCTGCTCGGGGTTGCCGACCCCATCAAGGAGACCTCGCGCGCGGCGCTCTTTGAGCTTTGCCGTGACGGCCTGAAGGTGGTGATGCTCACGGGCGATGACGCGCGGACGGCCGCGGTGGTGGCAAAGAAGCTCGGTATAGAGGAGGTGATCGCGGAGGCTTTACCCGCCGACAAGACGCGCGCGGTGGAGGACCTCAAGGCGCGCGGCCACGTGGTGGCGGTGGCCGGGGATGGCATCAACGACGCGCCCGCGCTCGCGGCGGCGCACGTGGGCATCGCCATGGGCACCGGCACCGACGTGGCCATGCACAGCGCCAAGGTGACCCTCGTCAAAGGAGATCTCGCGAGCATCGCGCGCGCGCGCACCCTCTCTGTGAAGACCATGCGCAACGTGCGCCAAAACCTCTTCTTCGCCTTCCTCTATAACGCCCTCGGCGTCCCCGTCGCGGCCGGCGTGCTCTACCCCTTTATCGGCTTGATGCTGAGCCCCATGCTCGCGGCCCTGGCGATGAGCCTAAGCTCGGTGTCGGTGGTGGGAAACGCGCTGCGGCTTTCGCGGGCCAAGATTTAGGGCCGCGACACCTCGATCATCCCCCAGGACTGGTCGAGCGAGGCCTCCATGTCCGCGACCGAGACTATGACCGGCCCGTCCGCGGCCAAGGGGTCGCAGACGATGAAATCGCCGGTGGGCGTCATGCCCACGACCGTGACGAAGTGCCCAACCGGGTCGCCACCGTTGAGGTTTTCGATATCGTCGGACCAGGGGCAACTATAGCTGCCGATCACCACGGGGTGGCCGGCCGTAACCGCCGCGCGGAGATCGTCGATCTCCGTGCCGATATCCACGGCCTCGGCGCCCATCGCGGTGAGGGCGTCGATGACCGGCGGGTTACCCATGGTGCGCGAGTAGTTGGTGTCATGGCCGGCGGTCAGATCGCGCATGAGATCGATGAGCTCGGGGACCTCCTCGGGCGAGGGGCGCCCGAGCATACCGAGGGCGATGAGCGCGATGCCGGCGGAGGCAGGTCCGCAATCGTTGAAGCCGGCGTGGGGGATCCTGGTCTCTGGATCTTCGTTTTGGAAGTACTCCGTCTCCCCCCACTGCGTGAGGTGATACTGGTCTGCCTCGCGCACGGTGGAGGCGGGCGCGAGCGCGAGCGGCGGCTCGATTTCGTTGCCGTCGAGGTCGCGGACGTAGCGGCGTCCGTCGGCCGAGATGAGCACGTAGCCGTTCTCGCACGCCTGATACACCGAGCCGTCGTCGAGCTTTTGCGGCGCGCCCGTGGCGAGCCCCACCTGCCGGTCCTCGACGTCCTCGTCTAAGCCGCTCGCCGGACGAAACAGGGTGCGCGGGCGCGGATCCTTGAGCGCGTCGATGGTGGCCTCGTCGACGACGCCGGTGCAGGCGATGCCGTTGTCGAGCTGGAACACTGTGACCGCGTCGTAGGTGTCGGAGCCGAACGTGCCGTAACCTGGGCCGGTCATCATGCTCTTGGGCAGGTAGCCGAGCGTGATGAGCGCGTCTTGCAATACCTCCACCTTCTCTTGGTCTCCCGCGCCGCGCGCGAGGCCCAAAAGCTCGGGCACCTCCCAAGAGATAGACGCCATCTCCTCGGTCTTTGGGGAGCGCAGAGCGTCGATGACAGAGAGGTCGCGGTACATCTGCGCTGGTACATTGGCCATGAGCTCCTCGTAGCTGCCGCCTTGCGAGAGGTGCTCGATCATCTCGGGCGTCAGCGCGGAGTTTTGCTGGTAGAGCCGGTTGAAAACCTCAGCCCCGTCCTCGGGGTACTTCGCGATGAACTCCGCGCGCATCTCCTCCATGGATTGATCTGGCGTGCCGGGGTCGTCTCTGGGCAAGCCGCAAGGAGAGAGGGGGACCTCCCAGCAGGTGTCTTGTCTCAGGCGCAATGCCTCGTTCGCCTTCCACTGCAAATGGTCCTCGGCGTTGCGGGCGCGGCGTTGCAGCTCCGCTAGCTGCTTTTGTTGCCTGGCGATCGCCGCGAGGGCGCGCTCGGCCGCGGCGGCGTCCTCGTGCGCGGCGCGCGGCAGCTCTTGCGTCTGTAACCGCTGGAGCTCGTTTTGCGCGGCGGTGAGCTTTTGCTGCGCTTCTTGCAGCTTACTTTGTAGATCGTTGAGGCGGCGCTGATAGTCGGCGAGCCGCGCGGGGTAGTCTTCGTCGTCCTCGCCGTTCTTCGATGGCGGCGAGAGCGCCGCGATCTCGGCGAGCAGCGCCTCGACGCTCACGGCGAGGTTGGCGCAGACGCCGAGCTGGGTATTGATCTTGCCGAGCACCCGGGAGGCCGCGTTGGTGCTCGGGGTGACTACGGTGGGTGTGGTGCTGACCTGCAACATCGAAGCTTCGCTCCTCCACCCCCCAAAGCCCGACTGCACGAGGCGCAAAGCCTCGATCGGCCGTACACGGAGATCGGAATTTTGGTTAGGAGAGTTTGTGCGGGCGGGCTTTGCCGGCCGCGTCCACGGTGACGAAGGTGAAGAGGCCGCGCACACAGGGCGCGTCGCTGCCGGCTTTGCGCGCCGTGCCACGAAGCACGATCGAGGTGCGGCCGAGGCGCGCAACCTCGGCGTCGAGCTCGACGAGATCGCCCACCTTGAGAGGCGCGTTGAAAGAGAGCTCGTCGATGCGCGTGCAGCGGGCGCTCGCGGTCTCGCCCAAGATCCTCGCCACGCCGATAAAGCACGCCTCGATCAGCCACTCGGCCAGGCGGCCCGCGAACAAGGTGTCGTGGTGGTTGAGATCTCCGGGCTTGACCAGGCGGAAGGTCGTAGTCACTGTCACGCGTCGCCGAGCCAACTGAGATCGCCCCCGCCGCGCCTTACGATCACGGGCGCAGGTCCGCAGAGATCGATGACGCTCGAGTGGTCGCCCGTGCGCGGCCCGCCGTCGAGCAAGACCTCCACCGAGCGGCCGAAGAGGC
>CAYXQW010000051.1:11212-11457 GCA_964466695.1 uncultured Bdellovibrionales bacterium | reverse complement strand
CCAGGCCGTGGTGCAGGAGCTGCGCGGCGAGAAGATCGACATCGTGCCGTTCAGCGAGGACCCGGCCACGTTCGTCTGCAACGCCTTGCAGCCGGCCGAGGTCAGCCGCGTGCTCATCGACGAGGCCAACCACGCGATGGAGATCATCGTCCCCGACGATCAGCTCTCGCTCGCCATCGGCCGCAAGGGTCAGAACGTGCGCCTGGCGTCGCAGCTCACGCTCTGGCCACTCGACATCCACTCCG
>CAYXQW010000051.1:0-11202 GCA_964466695.1 uncultured Bdellovibrionales bacterium | reverse complement strand
GTCGCGCATCGCCGAGATAAAAGATCGGGCGTGGCAGTCGCTCTCGAAGGTCGAGGGGCTCAACGAGTTCCTCATCCAGACCCTCTACAACCACGGTATCCGCTCGGCCGAGCAGCTCCTCGGCTCGCAGCGCGACTTCTTGTTGCAGTTCCCGGGGATGGACGACGAGCTCCTCGACAAGGTGCTCGAGAGCGCGCGCAAGGTCTCGCGTGAGGAGCGCGAGGCCGAGGAGCGCGCGCGTGTCGACGCCGAGCGGGCGCAGAAGGCGGTGGAGGCCGCGAAGAAGCTGCAGGGCCTTCTGGGGATGGACGAGCTCGGGCGGCTCCAACGAGTGCGTGGCATGGGTGATGCCATGCAGCAGCAGCTCCTCGAGAGCGGCTTTACAACCGTGGAGGCGATCGCCGACGCCGAGGTGGCCGAGCTCGCCCAAAAGGCGGCCGTGAACGAGAGCAAGGCCAAGCAGCTCAAGTATGCGGCGGCGCAATGGATCAAGGAAGAACAGGACATACGGCAAGCCGCGACCGACCTCGGGATCGAGGTTCGAGACGGCATCGCGTGCGCGCCTGTGGCTGCCGAGGCGCAAGAGGAAGACGCGCCTGCCTAGCGTGCGCGTACTTTGCCGGCAGGGGAGATGGTTTTTGCGAGGCTGCGGCCTCGTGAGGAGTGGAAGTCCAAAGAGATGGCGAGTGGCGCTGCAAAAGGGCGAAAGGTTCGCCATCGCTCGACTGGCGAGCCGGCGGTGCGTTGTGCGACGAAGCCCGAGCGCACCTGCGTCGTCTGCCGCACGTGTCGCCCGCGCGAGGCCATGCTCGCGTTGTGCGAGAGGGCCGGTGTCGTCTATTTCGGGCGCGAGTCTTCGGGCCGCGGCGCGTGGGTGTGTATCGATCGCGCCTGTATCGCGCGGCTCGACGCCAAGGGGCTCGCGCGCGCCTTTCGCAAGGCCGTGCTGTTCGACGGCGATGTCGACGTCAACGCGGTGGTCGCCGCGTTGGCCGAGCGGCGTATCTACGAGCTCTTGGGGCTCGCGCGACGGCAAGGGGTGTTGGTGGTCGGTTACGACAACGTCGAGAGCGCGGGGGCGGCGCGCGTCATTATCGCGAGCGACGCCTCGCCGCGCTCCCAGGATCGGCTCGCGACCTTTGCGCCGGTGGTCTTCGGCGACTCGGCGAGCCTCGGAAGGCACACCGGTTTGCAGGGCGTTCAGGTGCTCGGGATCGCGCCTGGCTCGATCGCTTGCCAGGCTGCATATTGGCTAACTGTATGGTACGAAAACCGAGCTCACGGCGACGGCCGTGACGAGGCACGTAATTGAGGTGTGGTTATGGGAAAGAAGCGAGTTCACGAGTTGGCGAAGGAATACGGCCTCGACATCAAGGAAGTGCTGCAGCGCCTGCAGGCCGCCGGCATAGACGTCAAGACGCATTCGAGCTCCGTGTATGAGGAAGAAGCCAAGGCGGCGCTCGACAACCCTGCGCCAGAGCCCGATGCCGCGTCCGCACGGCGTCCGGGGATGATGATCGTCAAGAAGAAGAGAGATATCGAACAAGAGACATCGAGCGAGGATGGTTCCGCGCTCGATATCGGTACCGAAACGAGCGGCGTTGACGGTGACACCGAAGCTATCGCCGCAGGCGCACACGACGCGCCGAATTTAACCATGCCACAACCCGAACCATCTTTTGATGCCTCTCTCCCCGTCGATGCCGCCACGAGCGCTGTGCCCGCGAGGGAAGCGTCCTCGACGCTCGCGGCGCCGCCAGAAGCGCCGTCGGAGTCCGAGACCGCATCGCTGGCCGAAGACCTCGAGCCGAGGTCTGGCGACGCGGCGGCGCCGCAGCTCGTCAAGGGCGAAGCTCCCGGTGGGTCGCCGCGAACCCCGACGCGTCCCGGCGCGGCGACGGTCGTGCGCATGATCGATCGCGACAAGCTGATGGAGCGTGTACCGAGCCGCAGGCTAGGTGGGGGCGCGACCCAAGAAAGGCGTGGCCCGCCGCGAGAGGGTGGCGCACCTGGACAACGTTTCGGCCAGGTCACCGAGCTCAAGGTCGTCACCGACCCCTTCGGTCGTGGTCGCGAGATGATCAACGTCGCGCGTGATCGTAAGGGCAAGCCGACAACCGTCGCGAGGCCCTTGCGCAAAGACAAGGTCCCGAGCAAGCGCGATCTCTTGGAGATGCGCGAGCGCGGGCTCCATCCCTCGAGGCTCAAGCGCAAGAAGGCGCAAGTCAAGGGGACGAAGAGGCAGGAGGTTACGGAGCGCAAGGCCTCGAAGCGTGTCATCAGGGTCAACGGCACCATCGTCGTCGCCGACCTCGCTCACCAGCTCGGGGTCAAGGTTAACGAGGTCATCGCCAAGCTCATGGGGCTCGGCATGATGGTGTCGCAAAATCAATGCGTGGACACCGACACCGCGCAGCTCGTCGCGGCCGACTATCAGTATACCGTCGAGTCGACGGCGTTCGATGAGCAAGGCGCCCTCGCGGTCATGACCGAGGAGGAAGACGAGGCGGCGCTCAAGCAACCACGATCCCCGGTCGTCACGGTGATGGGCCACGTCGATCACGGCAAGACCTCGCTGCTCGATGCGATCCGCAAGGCTCGCGTCGCTGCCGGGGAGGCTGGTGGCATCACGCAGCACATCGGCGCGTATCAAGTGGAGATCCCAGAGAAGGGCTCTGTCACCTTCCTCGACACCCCAGGTCACGCGGCGTTCACCGCCATGCGGGCCCGCGGCGCCCAGGCCACCGACTTGGTCGTGCTCGTGGTGGCAGCCGATGACGGGGTGATGCCGCAGACCGAGGAGGCGGTGAAGCATGCTCAGGCCGCCGAGGTGCCGATCATCGTCGCGGTGAACAAGATCGACAAGCCCGACGCCAAGCCCGAGCGCGTGATGCAAGAGCTCGCCTCGAAGTTCGAGCTCACGCCCGAGGCTTGGGGCGGCGAGACCCTCTATGTCAACACCTCCGCCACCAACGGCACGGGCATCACCGAGCTGCTCGACGCCATCTTGTTGCAGGCCGAGGTGTTGGAGCTTTTGGCCAACCCTGATCGGGCCGCGATCGGCGTGGTCTTGGAGGCGAGGCTCGACAAAGGACGCGGGCCGGTCGCGACCGTGCTCGTCCAGACCGGCACCTTGAAGCGCGGTGATGCGATCGTGGTCGGCGATCACTGTGGTCGGGTGCGCGCGATGCAAGACGACTGCGGACAGGCCGTCAACGAAGCCGGCCCCGCGGTGCCCGTGGAGATCACGGGGCTCGAGGGCGTACCCGAGTCCGGGGATGTCATGCACGCGGTCGAGAACGCCGAGCGCGCGCGGGAGATCGTCGCGCATCGCGTCTTGCAAAAGCGCAACCAGGAGGCGGGTGGGCGCGCCGCTTTGACCTTGGAAGATATGATGACGCGCATCAAGGGCGAAGGCACGCTCGAGTTCAAGATCGTGCTCAAGGCGGACGTGCAAGGCTCGGCCGAGGCGGTCCGCGATGCGTTGGTGGCGCTCTCTACGCCCGAGGTCAAAGTCACGGTGGTCTACTCCGGCGTGGGCGCGATTAGCGAGTCCGATGTCACGCTCGCCGTCGCGTCCGGGGGCGTCGTCGTTGGCTTCAACGTGAGGCCCGACGCCAGCGCGCGGGAGCTTGCGCGGCGCGAGGGGGTCGAGCTCCGCAGCTACGGCATCATCTACGAGGTGATCGATGATGTGCGCCTCGCCATGCAGGGCCTGCTCGCCCCGCAGTCGCGCGAGAAGCTCGTCGGGCACGCCGAGGTGCGCGAGCTCTTCAAGGTGTCGAAGGTGGGTCAGATCGCCGGCAGCCGCGTGCTGGACGGCAAGGCGCAGCGCTCGGCGCGCGTCAGGATCTTACGAGATAACGTGCCCGTGCACGATGGGACGGTCTCCTCGCTCAAGCACTTCAAGAACGACGTGCGCGAGGTCGAGTCAGGCCAGGAGTGCGGCGTCGGCATCACCGATTACAACGACGTCAAGGTTGGCGATGTGCTCGAGTTCTACCAGATCGAAGAGGTCGCGCGTACGTTGCCGCTCACCCAGGCCGCGGGCAAGCGCGAGGGCTTAAGCTCAAGCGCGCATCCGTAAGACATAGGGCGAGCTCGCATGCGCGCGATCGTATACGACGAGCCTGGTGACGAGTCGGTCTTGCGCGAAGCCGAGGTCGCGGTCCCGCGGCTCGGTGACAACGACGTGCGCCTCCGCGTGCTCGCGACCGCCGTAAACCGCGCCGATCTGTTACAGCGTCGCGGTCTCTACCCCCCTCCTTTCGGTGTCTCCGAGATCTTGGGCCTCGAGTGCGTGGGGGTGATAACCGAGCTCGGGCCAAAGGTGAGCGCGTTGTCGTGCGGTGCGCGCGTCATGGCGCTGCTCGCGGGCGGCGGTTACGCGGAGGAGGTGGTGGTGGACGCGGGCTCGGTGCTGCCCGTGCCCGAGGCCATGACCGACGAAGAAGCCGCGGGATTCATGGAGACCTTCCTCACGGCTCACCTCAACTTGTTCGTGCTCGGCCAAGCCACGCGGGGCGACGTCGTATTGCTGCACGGCGGCGGTGGCGGCGTTGGGACCGCGGCGATCACGCTTTGCCGGCGGGCAGAGGTGCAGACGATGGCCACCGTCGGGGGGGCGCAGAAGATGGCATTGTGCTTGGCTCACGGGGCCAACATCGCCATCGACTACAAGCACCATGACTTCGCCGAGAGGGTGCTCGAGGTCACGGATGGTCGCGGGGTAGATATCGTGCTCGACGCCATCGGAGCCGCGTACCTCGAGAAGAACCTCGCGTGTCTTTCTCCGGGCGGGCGCCTGGTGATGATCGGGCTTATGGGCGGCGCGTGTGCAAAGCTCGATCTCGCCACGTTGCTGAAGAAAAGGATCTCGATCATCGGCTCGACCTTGCGCTCGCGCTCCCGCGCCGAGAAGGCCGACCTCGTTTCGAGCTTTGTCGCGCGCTTCGGCGAGGACTTACGCGCGGGCGAGCTTCGGCCCAAGCTCCACAAGGTGCTGCCGCTCGGTCGCGCGGCCGAGGCGCACAGGCTCGTGCAACAGAGCGCGCACTTCGGCAAGGTCATCTTGCGGGTCGCTTCTTCTTAAGAATGAACGAAGACCGCTCCTTCGTCGCTTATTGTCAGGCGCTCGAGTCGCGGCACCTTCGCGAGCTCACCTTCGTCGAGGTGCGCCGGGGCTTGCAGGCCCTCTCGCAGCTCTACGTGCATAAGCGCGACCGGCTCGGGCGCGCCCTCGACGGCGCCGGCAAGCGCGCCGCCTTCGCGTGGTTCTATGGCGCCATGCACTTCCTCGTAGCGCGAGACATCGCGCATAAGCTCGGTGGCGCCACCTGGAAGGTGAGCGAGCTTCTTGATCTCGGCTGTGGCACCGGAGCCGCGAGCGCGGCCGTCGCGAGCGTGCTTTGCGCCTCACCGCCTATCGTGGGCACCGACGTGAGCCCCTGGGCGCTCGCCGAGGCCCGCTTCACCTGGAGCTTCTTCGGCCTTATGGCCCGCGCGGTGCGCGGCGACATCGTGCGCGCCGCGAAGGGTCCACGCGACGCGCTCTTTTTGCTCGCTTACGTGGTCAACGAGCTCGCCTATGATACCCGGCGCGCGCTCATGCGTACGCTCTTTGCGAAGCGTGGCGAAGGCGGGCGCGTGCTCATCATCGAGCCCATCGCCATACAACCGCTGCCCTGGTGGAGCGAGTGGCGCGAGGCGACGCTCGAAGCCGGCGGTCGTGAGGACGAGTGGCTCATCGATCTCCCCTTGCCGCCGCGCCTCGCGCTGCTCGACAAGGCCGCCGGGCTGCACCATCAGAGCGTGAAGGCGCGCAGCTTGTTTTTGGGGCCTTAGCCCCCGACCGGGATCTCTGCGGGCGTCACGGTGAAAGGTGGCGGTGGTGTGGGCTCTGGCGCCGCGGGCTCTGGGATGGTTTCGATCACGGCTATTCCCTCGGGCGGCAGCCGGCGCGCCGGTACGGCCACGGGCGCCGGCAAAGGGCAGCGCGTGCACGGCCCGCGCAGAGGGATCGTGAGCACGCGCGCGACGCTCAAGAAGCTGCTCTTCATGCGGTTCGCCTTTTGGATGGCGCTCACGCTCGTGCCGAAGCGCCGCGCGATGTGGCTCAAGGTGTCGCCCGAGCGTACACGATACTGCACGAGGTTGGTGTCGGGCCGTTTGGCGAGGAGCGGCTGGACGCGGCGGCCGAGCTCCTGGGAGCGCGGGCAATAGAAGCGCACGTGAAAGTGGTCTCGATGTCCGCGGGCGTGATGTACGAGCGCCTGCGAGCCGACAAACAGTGAGTCGAGCCACTCTTTGTCCTCGCCGACAGAGAGCGCGTGGTCGTAGATGACCTTTTGCAGGCGCTTATCGAGCAAGATGAGCTGCACGTCGCTCGAGGTGACGAGGGCGCGCAAGAGCGCCCAATTGGGGCTGGGATCGATGAGCTTCTCGCGTGAGCCGCGCATACCTACGGGGTTCGCGTTGCCCTTGTAGAACAGGCCGAGGTCGACGTCGCGCCCGCTCTGATGACTTCGGTGCGGGCGCAGGTACCCGCCGTCCTTGCGGCTGATGTGGTTTACGCGCAGGCGGCCTGCCTCGGGGTAGCTCGCGCGCACGGCGCGGGCCACCGCGGCGATGGCGTCGATGGTCTCTTGCGCGCCGTAGGCGTACTCGGGAACCACCACCTCCCAGTCGTCACCCTCGGGCATGCGCGCGGCGTTGATCAACCTCCGAAGCCTACGGAGATGGTGCCGAGCGCCTCGAGCTCTTCGACGAAGAGGCGCGCGAGCTCCTCGTCGTCGAGCTCCCCCGTGTACGAGGTGGTCTCGTCGCCGGGGGTCGCAAGCTCGTGCGATTCGGCCTCGGCCGCATCGTCTTCGCCCTCGAGCTCCTCGAGCTCTGGCGCGGTTTCCTTAGGCGCGACCGGGAGCTTCGTGATCGCGGGCGCGCCACAAGGCTCCTTTTGCGAGGCGTCTTCGCGGCACACGCCTTCTTCGAGCTCAATCGGTACCTCGTGCGCCGGAGCTGGAGCTGGAGGCGGTGGCTTGATCATGAACGCGCAGCCGCTCGCGAGCGCGATCGCCAACGTGCTTGGCAACGCGACGCCGAGGCGACAAAGACCTGATGGTATCATGGGCGGGGCTCATGGCTTGCGTGTTTCAAGCCGTCAAGCGCAAAAGCGCGCTACCAATTAATCTACCACGTTGATAACCTCGGCTCATGTCGCTTACCGCGCTAGAGCGCGCCGTGGCCGTCATCGGCGAGACCTCGCCACCTGCGGTGAGCTTCGCGGTGGTGTTGGGCTCGGGGCTCTCGGGCTTCGTCGCGTCGCTCGAGGTGACGCACCGGCTGCCCTACGCGAGCATCCCGCACTTCCCGCCCTGCACGGTCGCGGGCCACGCGGGCGAGCTCGTCTTCGCCCGCATCGCGGGTGTGCCGGCGGCGGTGCTCTCGGGCCGGGCTCATTACTACGAGGGTCACGCCATCGAGCAGGTCACCTTCCCCGTGCGGGTGCTTTGCGCGCTCGGGGTGAAGGGATTGTTGCTCACCTGCGCCGCGGGCGGCGTAAACCCGTCGTATGCGCCGGGCGATCTCATGGTGCTTGGCGATCACCTGAACCTCACGGGCACAAATCCGCTGCGCGGCCCCAACGTCTACGAGGGTCCGCGCTTCCCCGACATGTCTGAGGTCTACGACCGAGCTGGACGCGCGGCCTTGCACGCGGCGGCGCGCACGCTCGGCCATAAGCTGCACGAGGGGGTCTACGCCGGCGTCAGCGGCCCATCATACGAGACGCCGGCCGAGGTGCGGATGCTCGGTGCGCTCGGGGCGGACGCGGTCGGGATGTCCACGGTAGCCGAGGCCACGGTGGCCGTACACGGGGGGATGAAGGTCGCGGCGCTCGCGCTCATAAGCAACCTCGCCGCCGGTCTTGCGCCTGGCGCTCTCACGCACGAGGAGGTGGTGCAGGCCAGCGCGCGCGCGTCGCGAGCTCTGACCGCTTTGCTCGAGACCGCCGCCCCTCCGCTCGCCGCGGCCCTGACTACGCGAGGTGTCGCGTGAGCCTCGATGCAGCCGAGCACGAGCTCATACGCGCTGCCCTCGCGGCACGCGAGCACGCCTACGCCCCTTACTCCGGCTTCAAGGTGGGCGCGGCCGTGCGGCTCGCCTGCGGCCGTATTTTCTGCGGGGTGAACGTGGAGAACGCCTCCTTCGGTCTTACGGTGTGCGCCGAGCGCAACGCCGTGGCGGCGGCTGTAGAGGGCGGCGCGCGGCCTTTCGACATCGTCTGCGTGGCGGTCGCCGCAGACAGCGACGCTCCCGTGGCGCCTTGCGGCGCCTGTCGCCAGGTGCTCGCCGAGCTGGCCGCGATGACGACCCCGATCTTGCTTTGCAACGCGCGTGACGGCGTCGTCTCGGCGCAGACGCTCGCGGACTTGTTGCCCTTCGCCTTCGTCAAGGAGAGCTTCTCATCGTCATGACTACGGCTCGTGCTTCACCGAGAGGCTTGTTGGTGCGCGGTGCTCAGGTGATCACCATGGACGAGCGCGACCACGTCGCCAAGCTCGATATCCGCATCGAGGGCAATCGCATCACGGCCGTAGGACCGCGGCTTAGCGCGCGCGGGCTCGAGGTCGTGGAGGCTCGCGGGCTCGTGGCGTTGCCAGGTCTCATCCAGGCGCACGTGCATCTGTGCCAGACCTTGATGCGCAATCAGCCCGAGGGGCTCGATCTGCTCGGGTGGCTGCGTGAGCGGATCTGGCCGCTCGAGGGCGCCATGACGGCCAGCGACATGAAGCACGCGGCTCGGCTCGGCATCGCCGAGCTCTTGCTCTCTGGCACCACCACCATTCTCGACTTCGGCTCGGTGCGCCATACGGACGAGCTCTTCGGCGCGGCGTCGCGCCTCGGTATCCGCTATACGGGCGGCAAGGCCATCATGGATCATGGCCAGGGCTACCCGGCGTCGCTCCGCGAGAGCACCGAGCAAGCGCTCGACGAGAGCCTGCGGCTCGCCGCGCGCTGGCACGGCGAGGCCGGCGGCAGGCTCCGCTACGCCTTCTCCCCGCGCTTTCTGCTCTCGTGCACCGAGACCTCGCTGCGCGCCTGCGCGCGCGAGGCGCGGGCGCGCGGCATGCTCATCCAGACCCACGCCGCCGAGAGCAGCGAGGAGGTGGCGCTCATCCGCGAGCGCACGGGTCATGGCAACGTGGAGCACCTGCACGCGCTCGGCCTGAGCGGTCCGCACGTGGTGCTCGCCCACGGCGTGTGGCTCTCGAGCTATGAGCGCCGGCTGCTGCGCGAGACGAAGACGCGCCTCGTCCATTGTCCCTCGGCCAACCTCAAGCTCGGCAGCGGGATCGCGCGCGTGCCGGAGCTGCTCGACGAGGGCGTCGTCATGGCGCTGGGCTGCGATGGGGCCGCGTGCAACGACAGCCTCGATGCTTTTCTCGAGATGCGGCTTACCGCCTTGATCCACAAGGCGCGTCACGGTCCGGGTGCGATCCCCGCGCACGTCGCGCTCGGGCTCGCCACCCGCGACGGTGCGCGCGCGCTCGGGCTCGAGACTGGCGTCATCGCTCCCGGCAAGCTCGCCGACATCATCCTGCTCGATCTCGCGCGGCCGCACGCGGTGCCCGCGGGAGGTGACCTCTGCGCGCGTGTGGTCTTTACGGCCAAGAGCTCCGACGTGCACACCGTGATCGTCGACGGTAAGGTGCTCGTCGCCGAGGGAGAGCTCGCCGTCGCCAAGGTGAGCAGCATCGTGCGTGAGGCCGCGCGAGCAGGCGTGGCGCTACACGCGCGGACCTTTGGCCAAGCGACTTAGAAGATAGCGCGCCCTCGACCCTGGAGCGTCCATACCCAGGGTCACCTCCTCTCCAGGATTTTGCTAAGCCTTCGGGCCTTTCTGGCGATGCTAAGCCTCGGTACGAAACTTGCTTCATCTCGAGCTTACGAGAGGTGAGAAGTGTCGCTCGACTCCAAAACGCCGCCCGCCGCGGTCGCCCGGCGCCTCGCCGAGCCGCTCGCTGGCTTCGAATATGCCTTGAACCAGGCCAACCGTCTGCTCGCCCGCCTTACGCGCGTCGATCTTCGTGGCTACGAGAGCGTTGCGGCGTCAGTGAGCGTGCCGATGATGCTCCGCGGCCCCGTCGCCGAGATCTTGAGCATCGCCACCGACGCCATGCGGCTCATCACCACGCTGCCGTATCTCGTGACGGATATCGAGCTTGGGGTAGGTGACGAGCCCGAGCTCGAGCTCGACCTCGAGGAGGAAGGTGCGAGCGAGCTCAACGAGCCCTCCGAGGGCGACGCGCATCTCGTCAACCTGGAGCGATTTTGTGAAGAGATCGATGACGCGCTCGAGCGCTTGACCTTGGTGCCGCGGAGCCTGGTCGACGCTGAGGCCTTGAGCGGTCTGTGTCAGATGTTGGTGGCCGGGCTGCGCCAGGCGCGCCAGCAGATCATGGGGGCGCGCCAGCAGCGCTCCAAGTGGGGTCTCATCGCGACCTCGGAGGAGGCGCGGCGTAAGGTCCAGCGCGCGATGCGGGCCGCGCTGTGCACGGCGGCGCGCATCGTCGATGTCTCGCCCGAGGACTTGCCCTTTGGCCGCGACCAATCGGAGCTCGCGAGTGCCTTGCGGGTTCGCGACACTCTGCTTACGCTGCGCGAGGATATGCTCGTGCTCACGCGCTTCGACACCTTGGAGCTCTGGGCGTTACAAAAGGCGGCTACCGCGGCCATGCTGCGCCTCGCGGCGCTGCGGCAGGCCGAGGCCTATCCCGAGCTCTGGGCCACCGACAGGTTTCAGCTCGAGCGCCTGCGCGGGCTCCTCGAGAAGTGGCTCGCAAGCGCGAGCTCGGACTTAGAGCTCGGGCGACATACGCTGCTCGATCTACACGCTTACTGTGACTTGCTCTTGGGCATAAACCATCGTGAGATCTTGGTAGAGCACGACCGCGTCCTCGCGCGCGCCGCGCTCGATGAGCTCGAGGCGTGCGCGGCCATGGTCGCCGTGCGCCACGGCGGGGCGCTCGCGGCCTATCTCGAGGCGCTCGCGCGCTTGGAGCCACTACGCTGGCGGGACGAAGCCTTGCGACAACACCTCGTCGCTGAGCAGGAGCGCGGTGTCGAGGGTGAGCTCGAACATCGCGTGCTCACCTCGCTCGCGCTGCTTCGGGGCATGAGGATTTAGGGCCCGGCGCGAAA
>CAYXQW010000050.1:3727-11482 GCA_964466695.1 uncultured Bdellovibrionales bacterium | reverse complement strand
TGCAGGCGCTGCTGCTCTCGCAGCGTATCGGAGTGGGCGTGTCGGTGCTCTCGGGGGCGCTCGGTTTTTGGTCCGCCGAGGCGCTCACGCTCGTGGGGGGCTTCTTCCTCTGGGCGCGCCCCGCCGACTATCGCCCCAAGAGGTATGAAGTGAGCGCCTGATCAGAGGTGCTTGGCGACGAGATCCTCGAGCTTCTGCCGCGACAAGAGGCCGACGGCCTGGTCTACGACCTGACCGCCCTTGAAGACGAGCAGCGTGGGGATGGCGCGTACGCCGTACTGACCAGGCGTGCGCGGGTGATCGTCGATGTTCATCTTGAACACCTGGAGCTTGCCCTGATGCTTGGCCGCGAGCTCCTCTATGACCGGGGTGAGCGCTCGACAGGGCGCGCACCACTCGGCCCAAAAATCGACGAGCGCAGGCAGCGAGGCCTGCAAGACCTGCGCGTCGAAGTCGTCGTCCCCGATAGCTTTGGTGTTCTCTCCCATGGAGCATTCCTTTCGTTGGTCGTGTTTTTGAGGTGCGAGGGTATGTACTACGTTGCCGAGGCGGGGAGAAGGCGACAACGGCTATTCGGGCGCCTTTATGGGCAGCAGATCCCAGACGAGCTCGGCGCCGCCGAGCGCGCTCGCGACGCGCAAGGTGGCGCTTGTGCTGCGCTCATCGAGGACGAGTCGTTGCTGCTCGTCGGTTAAGGGGAAGCGCACGATGTAGGCTTTGTCGAAGCGGCCCAAGTAGGGGTAGACCTGGCACAGGTTGGCGTCGAGCTTGACGGTCTCGATGGCGGCCGGGTCGACGACGATGCCGCCAGAGCCGCGCAGGCGCAGGCGCCAGACGGAGTCGGGCTCGGCGAGGTCGTTCCACTTGTCGTCGGGGGTATAGGCCGCGACGAAGAAGTTGTGAAATTGCTCGACGTCTCCTGTGAGATCTACGAGCTCGCGGCGCGTGACCATGCCGCCGTGGCCGTAGATCTCGGGGAACGCCTCGGCGAAGGCGAGCCGCAGCTCCGCGGTGTGCATGGTGGCGGTGACGAAGAGCTGCGTATCGAAGCCGCGATAGATGCGATCGCCGCGCGTCCATTTGGCCAGGATATCGCCGTAGTCCTTGGCGCGGACCGCCGCGGGGGTCGCAAACAGCGACACCTTGGGCGGCGGCGCGCTGCAACCGGAGAGCCAGAGGAGCCCGAGCATCAACGCCAACTTCCGCATGGCCAAAGAGCCCATCGCCGTTCGCCTACGTGAAGTCGGCGCGCGAGAACAAAGACGTATAGGGTAACGAGGTGGTCGCGAGCGCGGCGCGCCCGCCCTCTTCGCGATCGACCAGGCTCCAGATCCCCACGGGCACGAGCCCATTTATGCGGATGCGCTCGACGGCGCGTAAGGTCGAGCCCCCGGTGGTGACGACGTCCTCGACGACCAGCACCCGCGCGCCTTTGCCGAGGTTGCGCATGCCCTCGATCGCCGCGGCGGTGCCGTGCGACTTCGCCTCCTTACGGACGAGAAAAGCATGCGCGGGGGCATTTTGCTGGAAGCTAACCACGGCCGCGGCGCTCGCGATGGGATCGGCGCCGAGCGTCATACCGCCGACCCCGTCGACCCGCTCACCACCTTTACGCAACGCCTCTATGTGAGCGAAGACGAGCGCGCCGATGAGCGCCGCCCCCTCGGCGTGCAACGCCGTCTGGCGACAATCGATGTAGAAATCGCTCTCGATTCCCGAAGACAAAACCACCTTGCCGCGGTGCCAGGAGAGCTCACGCAGCAGCTCGAGCAGGCGCTCACGGCAAGCGGTCAGATGAGACTCAGCCATCAACTTTCTTTTTCACCACGACTTTCTTCTTGAACTTCTTGGCTCCAACTAGCACCGGGGCTTGTGCAGGCGCCGGTGCTGGCGCCGGCTGAGGGCGAGCTTGCGGCTCGACGCGACGCGGGGCGGGCTGCGGGCTCGACGCGACCGGCGACGGCATGCTCCGACGCGGTGGTAGCTGCGATGGCGCTACGGAGCGCGCGACGGGGGCCGGGCGCGCCAAAGCGCGCTCATTGCGGGCCGGTAGCGGGCCGCTCGGGCGCGGTGCCTCCATGTCGCCCATGTCCACGGCGCCGCGGTAGCGCGCCCCGTCGACGATGATGACCCGCGGAGCGCGGATATCTCCGACCATACGACCGACGTCGGTGATCTCCACGCTGTCGCTCGCCGTGATGTTGCCCACGACGACGCCGCTGATGATGGCGTTGCGCACCGTGATGTTGGCCTTGACGATGCCGGACTCTTCGATGTTGAGCGTCTTGGTCAGGTTGATGCTGCCCTCGACCCTTCCGAGGACCGTGAGGTCTTCGTCGCCTTGCAAGTTGCCGTTGATGAGGATCGACTCACCTATGATGGTGGACGTTGCTTGTTCTGCCATGGCTTTCCTCTCGTCTCGTCGCTATTCGAGCGTGAAGCTTTGCTTATACATCCATGTCGACGTTGCCCTTGAACGAGGCGCCGTCGGCGATGAGGATGCGTGGGGCCTTGATGTCGCCGACCATGCGGCATTGGCTCTTGAGCTCGACCTTGTCCGTGGCGGTGATGTTGCCCGTCACCTGGCCGGAGATGTCGACGTTTTGCGTCTCGATGTCGGCCTCGACTACGCCTGAGGCCTCGACGTACAGGCTCTCGCGGAGCTGGATCTTGCCTTTGACGGTTCCTTGGATGACGAGGTCCTCGTCGCCCGTGATCTCGCCGTCGATAACGATGGAGCTGCCAATTACGGTGTTCGCCATGGTCTTTTGCTTCTCCTTAAAAGTTCGTTTGCGAGCCGACGCTAGGGCGCCTGGTCGCGCTCGATGCTAAATGTCCTTGGGGAGAGGGACATCCATCTCGATGTTGCCACGAAAACGCGCGCCGTCCTCGATGACGATGCGCGGGGCGCGCACATCGCCTATGACTGTCGCCGTGGTGGAGATCGAAACGCGCTCGGACGCGTCGATGTTGCCGCTCATCTTGCCGTTGACGGTGAGCTCGCGCGTCTCGATATCGGCCACGACCACGCCGCTGTCGTCGACGGTGACGTGATCCTGCAAAGACACGTTGCCCTCGACGCGGCCTTCTACGATGAGGTCCCCAGACCCGGAGAGATTACCGCGGATCTGAATACCCTTACCAATAATGCAGGCTGTCTCAGCTTCAGCCATCGAAACCTCCCAAAATGGGTGTTACCTTCAAGCTCGTGACGGTAACGGACAAACAACTCGGAGTCAAATGATGCAAGTGCTCGAGGAGCTCATGAAAATTTCTCATGCCTCGTCGATAGTCTTGCTCCCTCTGGCGCGCTATGGTACGGAGCCGCTCTTCTTTTTGGAGTGTTCTGACGTTCCCGAGGCGGGAGTTTAGCCATGGCCAGTGCAACGAGTATCATCGAGAAGATTGAAAAAGAGCAGGTTCGGCGTGAGATGGACTTTCGTACGGGTACCACCGTGCGGGTCCACGTGAAGATCGTCGAGGGTGATAAAGAGCGCGTGCAGGTCTTCGAGGGCGTGGTCATCGCCATGCACCGCGGCGGCAATCGCGCGAGCTTCACCGTACGCAAGGTCTCTTACGGAGTCGGCGTGGAGCGCGTCTTCCCGCTCAACTCCCCGAACGTCGATAAGATCGAGGTAGTGTCGGTGGGCAAGGTGCGCCGCGCTCGCCTCTACTTCCTGCGCCAGCTCTCGGGCAAGGCTGCCCGTCTGCGCGAGCGCGACCGCGGTCGCCCGCGCGAAGCCAAGGCCTGATTCATCAGCGCCCCTGGCGCGAGGATTGTGGGCGTGAGCGATGATCCGTCGCCTGTGCGCATGCGGCGCGGCGCGCGCGGGGAGCAGTTGGCTTGCGAATATCTCACCTCCCTCGGCTATCGTGTGATCGCACGTAACCATCGCTGCCCGCGTGGCGAGCTCGATATCATCGCCTGGGATGGGGATGTCCTCTGCTTCGTGGAGGTCCGAGCGCGTACGAGCGTGGACTTCGGTACGCCCTTAGAGACGATCGGCCCGGTCAAGATCCGGCGCGTCGTGCGCGCGGCCCAGGATTACATCCGCGATCTTCCGAGTCCTTGGCCCGAGATGCGCTTCGACGCGGTGGGGGTAGAGCTCGTCGAGCCGCCACGGATCGAGCTGGTGCGCGGCGCGTTCGAAGCTTGAGCGAGGAGAGCCGCTTGCGAGACATGGATCGTGAAATACGACGGCGCCCGACGCTCTACGTGGTGGCGACGCCGCTCGGCAACCTCGAGGATTTTTCGCCGCGCGCCGTGCGGTTGCTCGGCGAGGTGAGCACGATCTACGCCGAGGACACGCGGCGCTCGCTCATCTTGTTGCAGCACTTCGGTATTCGTAAACCCCTCGTCTCTCTGCACGAGCACAACGAGCACGCGCGGAGCGCCGCGGTTTTGGCAAAGCTCGAGGCCGGGCACCACGTGGCCTTGCTGAGCGACGCCGGCACCCCGGCGGTGAGTGATCCTGGCGCTGACCTCGTGGCGCAGGTGGCAGCGGCAGGATTTACGGTGTGTCCACTCCCCGGGGCCTCAGCGTTGACAGCGGCCTTGTCGGTGGCGGGGTTTTCCGCGAGCGAGGCGGGCACTTTGTTCATGGGCTTTCTGCCGGCGCGCGGTGCCGCGCGGCGAGACGCCGTGGCGCGTGTCGCGCAGCACGCCGGAGCGGTGGTGCTCTTCGAGGCGCCGCATCGGATCTTCGCGACCTTGCACGAGCTTTCGGCGCTAGAGCCCGCGCGACGCGCCTGCCTCGCGCGTGAGCTATCAAAGCTCCACGAGGAGGTCCGCCACGCGAGCCTCGCTGAGCTTTCGACGTGGGCAAAGAGCGGGGTGCGCGGCGAGGTGACGCTGGTTTTGGCTCCGCGAGAAGAGCAGGAACGCGAGGCGGCGGTTGACATGGCGTGCGTCGATGACATGTTACGAAGGTGCCTCGATGCTGGCCTGTCGGCGCGCGACGCGGCGGCGGCGGCGGCGATCTTCACCGGGCGGCCGCGCCGCGAGATGTACGAGCGGACCCAGCACCTGAAGGGGGGGAGAGGGTAGAGCTCGCGCGGTTAGCCATGATCTACATGGACCACAACGCCACGACGCCGGTCGAGCCGCGCGTCTTGCAGCGCATGTTACCGTACTTCAGCGAGAAGTTCGGCAACGCCGCGAGCCGCGGTCATGCCTATGGCTGGCAAGCCGAGGAGGCGGTGGAGGCGGCGCGAGCGCAGGTGGCGAAGCTCATGGGCGCCGAGCCGGCGGAGATCGTCTTCACGAGCGGGGCCACCGAGGCGAACAACCTCGCGCTCTTCGGCGTCATGCGGGCGAGACCCGGCGGGCACCTCATCACCCAGGCCACCGAGCACAAGGCGGTGCTCGATGTCTCTATGGCGCTCGCGAAGGAGGGCTTCGAGGTGACGGTGCTGCCCGTCGATGAGCGCGGGTGTGTGAGCCCGAGCAGCGTGGCCGCGGCGATCCGCGAGCAGACCGTGCTCGTGAGCGTCATGACGGCGAACAACGAGATCGGCACTTTGCAGCCCATCGCGGAGATCGCCGCCGTGTGCCGGGAGCGCGGCGTGCTCTTGCACACCGACGCCGCGCAGAGCGCGGGGCTCTTGCCCGCGAGGGTGCGCGAGCAGGGCATCGATCTCATGTCCCTGTCGGCGCACAAGCTCTATGGCCCGAAGGGCGTAGGTGCGCTCTATGTCCGGCGCAAGGGCCCGCGGGTGAGCCTCGTGCCGCAGCAGCTCGGCGGCGGGCAAGAGCGCGGGCGGCGCGCGGGGACGCTCAACGTGCCCGGCATCGTCGGTTTTAGCGCCGCGGCTAAGCTCGCGCTCGCCGAGGGCGAGGATCTGGCGAGGCGCTTGGTTACGCTCGCGGCGCGGCTCTGGTCTCGTCTCGAGCCCGCGCGTCACGGCATCTCCCTCAACGGGCAGGAGATCGAGCACCGCCTGCCGGGCAACCTGAGCCTCGCTATCGCTGGCATCGAGGCCGACGCCTTGATGATGGCCATGCGCGAGGTGGCCTTCTCGAGCGGGGCTGCCTGCACGAGCACGACGCTCGCGCCCTCGCACGTGCTGCGGGCCATCGGCCAGGACGAGGCGCGCGCGCACGGCACGATCCGCCTCGGGCTCGGTCGAGACAACACCGAGGAAGAGGTCGATCAGGTGGCCGCGCAGATAAAGGCCGGCGTCGCGTCGCTGCGGGGTCTTAAGAACAAGCTCTAACTCCCGGGCTCGATGAGACGAATGGCCACGTCGCCGCGCACCTGCATGTCGCTCGAGATCCGGATCAGGTGCTCACCGCCCTTGGTCATCTTACGGCTCTCGGAGAACATGCTGTCCTCGGCCTCTCGGAGCAAGTTCCGCCCGTCGCTGTCGAAGATGTAGACGTCGGTGCAGCCCGGCTCGTTCCAATAGATCGAGGTGGAGAGGCCTGCGTCTCTTTGCTCGGCGAAGAACATCATGACCTCGATCTCCACCTCGGGGTCGCATCGCACCATGAACGAGAGCTCGCCCGGAAAGGAGACCTCCGTGTAGTTGTCCTCATCGAGCACGCACGCGGCGTACTGCCCGGGGCAGGCGGGGATCACCGAGAGACATGGATCGTAACCGCGTCCCTGGCGAAAGGCGTCGCGCCCGCTCGGGTCGCACCCCGCGGCCGCGAGCATGACCATGATCCATATCCCGCGCGTCATGGCGCCACCGAGACGAAGTCGCTGTCGTAGAGCTCGATGCGGCCGTTGGCGGGTTGGCGCACGCAGGTGTCGATGTCGTTCGGATCGTTGCAGCGCAAGCGCGCCTTCACCTCGGCGATCTTGGTGATGCCGGGGGACGACAGGTTGTCCTCGGCCGCTTGTGCGAAGAAGACGAGGATGCTGTTCTCGCCGTCGCGCGTGCTGCCGTTGCTCGCGCGTGTGGGCATGAGCTTGATGTTGCCGAAAGAGACGTCGTAGCATGTGCGCTCCGAGACCGAGATGAGCGGCGAGCCTACTACCTCAGGGCTTTGCTCGCAGCTCGGCATGAGCTCGAGGGAGACCTCGAGATCGGCCCAGATCGAGTCGATGAGCACGCCGTCCGCGCGCCGCATCTCGGCGGTTAGTCGATAGACGCCGTTTCGGTCGATGGAGACGGGCACGGGCAGGTATGGCGACGGCAGCGTGCGGCGCGCGTCCGACCACGAGAGCTCGCGCGCGCAGGCGTCCCAATGCAGATATGCCTGACCTCCGACCACGTTCTCCGACGCTGCCTGGAACTCCACCCCGGGCAAGGCGGTGCTGTAGTCCATCGTGGCTACCATGCGGGAGCCCTCGAGCGTGATGCGCGTGCGGTAGCCGTGGATCGCCGCGAAGACCCCGTCGTTGGCGCGCGGGTTCGTGTGCTTCGCGACCTCCTCGGCGTTGACCACGCCGTCGGCGTCGAAGTCGAGCAGGCGATCGGAGGAGGTGGGGACGGTGCCCGCGTAGAACTCCAGGGCGTCGGGGAGGCCGTCGGCGTCGGTGTCGGGCAGGCTCGGGCTCGTGGACAAGACGCTCTCCTCGCAGTCATTGAGCAGATCGAGATCGTAGTCGGGCAAGACCGTGAGCAACGCCGGATCGGCGCACGCGGCTGGCCTGTCGGTCGGGTCGAGCGGATCTTGACGTGGTGCCAAGCGTTGCTCGAGGCCGTCGCCGAGGCCGTCGTTGTCGGTGTCCCAAAAGAGCGGGTCGATGTCGAGCGTGCGCTCCTCGTCGTTGAAGAAATTGTCGTCGGCGCCGAAGTAGTATC
>CAYXQW010000050.1:887-3717 GCA_964466695.1 uncultured Bdellovibrionales bacterium | reverse complement strand
TCGCCGTCGCTGTCGAGCGCTGGGCCGCGGGCCGTGAGGATCACGTTGCGATTGAAGGCCACGATGTCTTTTTGCACGAGCCGCGTCCGCGCCACGGTGAGGTTCATCGCGAAGCCGATGTTCGCTGGGCAGGAGAGCTCTGTGAAGACGCCGCCGCCGAGCTCCGCGAGGTAGTCGTATTGGGTGCGAGCGAGCTCGCAGTCCGGCTCGTTGGCGAGGCCCGCCGCGATGTCGCAGGTTGTGGCGCAGAAGTCGGTCACCTCAGGCACCGTGTCTTCGCAAGAGCAAGGAGCGTCGCTCTCCTGCTCGACGAAGCAGCGATAACCATCGCTGGCGGTGGAGATGGTGCGCGGACCGTAGTAGGCGAACCCGACGTCGAGCTTGAACTCGAGCGCGCCTTTGCTCCGCATGAAGTCGCGCAGGTGCGTCACCCGCTCGGCGAAGTCCTGGGGCGTGACCGCGGGCGACGGCGGCCCGGAGAGCAGCATGTAGACGAGGTAGCGGGTGCGTAAAACCTCCCCGGCGGGCGCGGCCGCGATGTCGGCGGCGATGAAGCTCTCGATCTCGGACAGGGAGTTGGTCAGGTCGCGCCCCGCGCCTCCCGGTATCGAGAGCTCGGCGATCCCGTTCGTGAGCTCGGGGGCGGTCGCGGGGTAGAACTTCTGGCCGCCGTCGAGCGGCGCCGGGCGGCTCTGGTTCGAGAGACCGAGCAGCCCGAAGCTTACGTGCGGCTGGCCCTGGTGACGGGCGATCAACGCGTTCAGGCCGTCGCGTGGGGCGGAGAAGCGATAGCCGTTTTGATCCACGGAGAACATGCGATTGGAGGTGTCGACCACGAGCAGTGCTTTGACCGGGAACTTCGCGCCGCCAGTGTCGTCGGTGCAGAGGTGGCCGGCCACGATCAACCGATCGGGTGCGAGCGGCTCGTCGCCGCTTTGACGATAGATATCCGCGTGAGAGCAGCTCGACGCGAGGATTATTGCGACCGCTAATTTTCGCACGCTGACAGGGAGTGTAGCACAAAGGAGGTGATAAGCTGTGAAAACCATCTCATCTCCCGAGGCCCCTGGTGTTGCAACAGCCGCGACGCAGGGAGTAAAGCGTCGGCCGACTCATACAAGCGGTGGTGCCATGGCCGTATATCAACAAGAAATAACGATCGAGACGCAAGGCCTCGATTTCACCGATATCACCCGCGCGGTCGCGAAGGTCGTCAGCGCGAGCGCGATCAAGGTCGGTCTATGCACGGTGTTCATCCGCCACACGTCCGCGAGCCTCATCGTCCAGGAGAACGCCGACGGCGCCGTGCTGCGCGATCTCTATGGGTGGATGAACGAGCTCGCCCCGTACACGCGCGCCTGGGAGCACAAGGACGAGGGCGACGACGACATGCCGGCGCATGCGCGCGCTGCCATCACGCAGACGAGCATGAATATCCCCGTCGCCCAAGGCGAGCTCACCTTGGGCACCTGGCAGACGCTCTACCTCTGGGAGCATCGCCGCCGTGCGCATCGGCGCTCGCTCGTGGTCCACGTGGCGGGAGAGCCTTGATGCCCTACCTGCTCGCCGCGGCTTTTCTCCTCTTGGGCGCGGCAACGGGCGGCGCCGCCGAGGTGCGCGGCGTGGCCCGCGGAGTAAACGCCGTAGGTCGAGATCCTGCCGCGACGGCAGAGGCCGACGGCCCGGAGCTCGCCATTGGCAGCTTCGCTAAAGGGTCCGAGCGCGATCGTCAGTTTCGTGCCGCGACCGTCTTGCCCATGGGGCCGCTCGTGTTGCACGCGGGCTATGAGTGGTTGGAGACGAGCCCAAATCTACGCCGCGGCACGCTCGGGTTCGCCTTGCGCCCGAGCTGTGCGCTCGCTTTTGGCGTGGGTTATCGTTGGCTCGCGCGTCAAGGCGCGGCGAGCGCGCCGCTCTGGGATATGTCGCTGCTCGTCGAGCCCTCCGCGTGGTTGTCGCTCGCGTTTGGCGTCGATGGGTTGAACTCTCCTTCGGTTTTCGGTGCGCGTATGGAACGCGAGGCGTGGGGTGGGCTCGGCATCAGGCCCTGGCGCGGCGCTGATTGGCTGACCTTGGGCGCCGAGGCCAAAGTCCGCGTCGCGCGCGCGCGGCGCGTGTTCACGCGGCCGAGCTTCGGCATCGATATCGCCCTGCGCGAGGGCCTGCACCTCGGGGCGAGCTACGCGCAGGAGAGCCGCGAGCTGTGGCTCAAGCTCGGCGCTTCTCTTGGGCACGCCGAGATCTCCGTGGTCACCGCTGGCGCGACGGACGGGGGATCTCTCATCGAGCAGAGCGGCGCAGAGCTAACCTTGCGCGCGCGCCCCAAAGAGAGCCTCCTTGTGTCTCCTGGGCGCACCGTGGACGTCCCGCTGCATGGCGATCTGCGCGATGAGGCGGGGTTTTTGCGCGCCAAGGAGCCTATCGCGAGGTTGCTCTTGCGGCTCGCGAGATTGGCCGAGGACGACTCCGTTGCGCGCGTGGTGCTCGTCGTCGGTGACCTCGCGCTCGGCGCGGCCGACATCGATGACCTCCGCCTTAGCATCGTGCGGCTCCGTCGCGCGGGCAAAGACGTCACGGCAGAGCTCAACAGCGGCTCGCAAGCGGCCTATCTCGTGGCCGCGGCGGCGAACCGTATCCGGCTCGACCCCGCGGTGAGCCTCACCCTGAACGGCAACGCCGCCACCTTGCTCTACTTCGCCGACACCTTCGCCAAGGTCGGTATAAGCTTCGAGGCCATTGGGGTAGGTCGCTACAAGACCGCTCCCGATGCGCTCACGCGCTCGCGACCGCGTGCAGAGGAGCTCGAGGTGACCCGCGAGCTCTTGGCCGC
>CAYXQW010000050.1:0-877 GCA_964466695.1 uncultured Bdellovibrionales bacterium | reverse complement strand
GCACGTCGCCCCGGGCGACCTCGCGCCGGTGCTCCGCGCGGCGCTCGAGGTCGATCGCGCGCTGCCAAAGGATCGTGCCGTCGAGGTGCTGGAAGAGGGTATCTTCACCGGCGCGCGGGCCATGGCCTTGGGGCTCGTCGATGAGCTCAGTCAGCCGCGAGACGTGCGTATCTTGCCGCGCGAGCGTAGCGGTGGGGAGGCGTTGCCCGTCGCGGCGCCACGCAAGGCCTGGGGGCTCGCGCCGGCGATCGCGGTCATCCCGGTCATGGGCGAGATCTCGGCGGGCGGTGCTCGCAGTCTTTGGGCGCGAGAGTCTGTGAGCGCCGCGCGGATAGTTGCCGCGCTCGATCAGGCGCGCGACGACCCCGAGCTTCGCGCCGTGGTGCTGCGGATAGACAGCCCGGGAGGGGAGGTCTACGCCGCCGAGAAGATCTGGCGCGCGGCGCGCCTGTGCGCGCGAGAGAAGCCCCTCGTCGTCTCGATGGGCAACGTGGCCGCCTCTGGCGGCTACTACATCGCGGCCCCGGCCCACGCGATCTTCGCCGCGCCCACCACGATCACCGGCTCTATCGGCATCTATCTGCTCAAGCCCAAGATCGAGGGCCTGCTCGCGCTCCTCGGTGTGCACGCCGAGATCGTCAAGGACGGCCCGCACGCCGATATCTACTCGGTTATAAGCTCGCTCACCGAGCGGCAAAGAGAGCTCGTGCAGACGCAGCTCGACGCGCGCTACGAGGACTTCCTCGATCGCGTCGCCCACGGTCGTGGCCTCTCCAAAGCGCGTGTTCGTAAGCTCGCCGAGGGCCGCGTCTACTCCGGGCAGCGGGCTTTGGAGCTCGGTCTTGTCGACGAGCTCGGCGATCTTGCGGCCGCCATC
>CAYXQW010000049.1:0-11497 GCA_964466695.1 uncultured Bdellovibrionales bacterium | reverse complement strand
ACTTTCGACCCCACGCTTATCAAGCGTGTGCTCTAACCAACTGAGCTACAGGCCCGCATCTAGTGCAGATCTGGTTGCCGCTGCGCTCCCCGCCGCTCAAACACTGCGGGGTCGCTTGACGTGACGCACCTTGTTGTTTCAAACATCGACCGCGAAAGCTTTTTGCCCCGCGGCGAGGAGCGTGTATCTAGTGGAACCCTACTCGGCCGTCAATAGAAAAAAGCGCTGTCATCACGATCTGAGATCCAAAACCGATCTTCTGCCCTTACGCATGCAAGGCCTTGGCGAGGGCATCGCTGAGCTGATCGAGAGCGTAGGGCTTTTGCACGATACCTACGGCGCCATCGGCCGTAAGCTCCGTCTCCTCGCTGAAAGCCGCGTGCCCGGTGCACGCGATCACTCGCACTTCGGGATCGAGGCTCTTGAGAGCTCGCAGGCAATCTTTGCCGGCCATCACGGGCATCTCGAGATCGAGGAGCACGACGTCTATCTGCGCACCATGCGCGCGATAATACGCCACGGCCTCCTTGCCGTTTCCCACCATCACGGCGCCAAACCCTAGCGTCTCGAGCATACGCACCACCACGCGCGCCACGAGCTCCTCATCATCGACGACGAGCACGAGGCCCTTGCCAATCTTGGGCGCGCACACACCGGCATCGCGCGGCAAAGACGCGCCCTTGTTCTGCGCGAGCGGCAGATACACGACGAACTCCGAGCCTCGCTGCTCCTCGGTCTTGACGCCGATCGCCCCGCCGTGGTTCGCGACGATGCCGTACGCCACAGCGAGGCCCATGCCGCTGCCACCGGCTTGTTTGGTGGTGAAGAAGGGATCGAAGATCCGCGCCTTGATCGACTCGGAGATCCCGATCCCGGTATCGGCCACGGCGATGATCACGTACTCGCCGACGGCCAGATCGGCCGGGAGATCCTCGACCTCGTGCCCGAGCGTAACCACGCGCGTGCTCATGCTCAGGGTGCCGCCCTCGGGCATGGCGTCACGGGCGTTCACCGCGAGGTTGAGCAACACCTGGCGGAGCTGGCTCGGATCGCCCATGACCGCAGCGTTGCTCGCCACTAATGATGTCTCGATAGTGATCCTTCGATCGATCGTGTGGCGCAAAATAGCGAGCACATCATCGACGACGCAATGCAGATCGACGAGCTCGTGCCGGCGTTTACCCTTACGCGCGAAGCCGAGCAATTGCTGCGTGAGCTCGGTCGCCTGCTCAGCCGCGATGTCGATCACCTCGACGTCGGACAAGAGCTCGTGACCCTTCGAGAGCTTGCGCCGCATGAGCAGCGCCGTCCCGCGGATCGCCGTGAGCACGTTGTTGAAGTCGTGCGCGATACCGCCGGCGAGCGTGCCCACGGCGTCCATCTTCTGCGCCTGACGGAGCTGCTCCTCGACGACCTCCTTCTCATAGGAGACGCGACGCCGCTCGCTGATATCGCGGCTCACCCCGACATACCCGCACGGGCTCCCTTGCCCGTCGAGCGCCAAAGACCACGTGACCTCGGTGGGGACGAGCCTGCCATCGCGATGCCTGTCGTCGAGCTCGATGGTGGAGGAGGTGCGTAAAACGCTCGTGCGCAAGGCCTCGAGGGTGCGCAAGACGAGCTCGCGCGGCTCGACGTCCAGCCGCGATATAAAGGAGGCGCCCACGAGCTCCTCGGGAGAGAGCCCGAGCTGGCGCCGCACCGAAGGGCTCACGTAGAGGCAACGAAGCTCGAGATCGGTGGTCCAGATGACGTCTTTGATATTGTCGGCCAGCAAGTTGTAGCTCGCCTCTCGCGCGCGCCACTGCTCCTCGGCGTGCACCCGAGCGATGGCGCTACCTATCTGGGCGGCCAAGGTCTCGAGGGCCTGGTTGACGAGCGGCTCGAGCTTGGCGCGCGTGTGCGAGCCGACGTTCAGGCACGCGATGATGCGCCCCTCGTGCGCGATTGGGAGGACGCCGACGAAGCGCAAGCCCTCGCGCTGCTTTATGGGATCGGCGGGGACCGCGAGGTCGCAATAAGGGACGTAGAACGGCTTGCCCGCGTAGACGAGGCGAGCGTTCGGCGAGGAGGCCGAAAAGTGCGAGGTGTTCTCGATGAACGCGGGCGAGAGCCCCCGGCTGCAGACGAGGTCGAGCGCCGCGCTCTCTGGGTCTATGCGATAGATGCCGCCACAATCCATGCCGCCAAGCTCGAGCGCCGCATCGAGACAGAGATTGAGCGCCTGATCGAGGTTGCTTACGCCGTTGAGCTTGATGGCCAGATCGCGCTGCAAGCGGATCAAGCGCTCTTGTTGGCAGCGACAGGTGACGTCGCGCGCGAGGAGGATGCAGCCCGCGGTGCTCCCCTGCCCATCACGCAAGACCGACGCCCGCGCGTCGCACAAGACCTCTTCGCCGCTATTGCGGCAGAGCACGAGCTCGACGGTTGCGGGATCGCCGTGCTCCAAGACCGCCGCGATGACCGCCTGCGTGAGGTGTTGGTGCGCGGGCGAGACGAGCTCGAGCACCGAGCGACCCGCGAGCTCTTCGCTCACCGTAAAGCCGAGCAGCTCGTGCGCCGGCGGCGAAGCGTAGCAGATCTTATATTCGACGTCGGTGAGAAAGGCGGCGTCGGGCAGCGCCTGCAAGACTGCCCGAAACATCTCCTTACAGCGGCTTAGAGACTGCGCGGCGTCTGCATTTGGCGATCTTCCCTCATCCATGCGCGCACCCGCCCGATTGAGACCCGAGCGTTTCAGAAAATGAGACACCGCGCAAGGCAATCGTGAGCCCGTCTCATCACGGCTCGTCAATCGGCGGCGAGCGCGCTCACCTCGACGCCGAGACCCGGCACCCAGAGCTTGTGCTCGTCGGTGTAGTACTCATAGATGCGGCTCGCGGGGGCCAAAAACTTGCCGGGGATAGCCCCGACACAGCTCAAAAGCAACGACCGGCGCTCCTTGGCTTTGAGCTGCCGCCAGTAGAGCACCACCTCGCGGCCGAGCACCTCGTAGGCCGCGATCTTGCCGCTCTTTACGAGCTCCTTGAGCTGATCGTGACGGACCTCGAGCCCACCGGGGATGCCCACGATCGCCACCGGCATCGGTACGTCCTCACTCGTCGTGTTCGCGACCTCGACGCGCACCTCGATGACCTTGCCCTCGACAACCTTGGCCTGCCCGAGCGTGGTCGCAAGCGCGAGCTTCACCTTGTCGGAGGATGCGGGCTGCGAGACGTTGTAACGCACCGCCACCGAGTAGGGCATGCTGACCCCGCCGCGCATGCGCAAGCTCACCTTCCGCGTACCGGCGGAAAGCGCCGCGGCGAAGGAAGGCAAGGCGATCGCTCCTTGCTGCGCGGCGGCGAACGCGACCGCGGCACCTGCGGGCTTGTCGTCGACCAAGAGCAAGACCTCGCCGGGCGCCTTCGGCCGCGCGCGGGCCTCGTCGTAGGCGACGATGGCCTTGAGCGCGAGCACGGTCGCCTGCGTCGAGCTGAAGCGCCCGCCCTCGCACATGCTCATGATGAACCGCATCGCCATCTCCACCCGCGCGGCGTGCTCGGGGGCGCGCAGCCAGGCGAGGGTCGCAAGCGCGGTGGTCTCGAGCAGCAACGCCTCGCCGCCAGAGCGGGTGATGGTGGTCTTCGCGCCCTGCACCGCGCCGCGCTCGTCTTGCTTTTCCGCGAGCTTTTGCAAGAGACCCTTCGCCGCCCCGGCGTTGCCTACGAGCTGCGCGATGTTGGCCCCGAGCGCGATATGGTAAGAGTCCTGGCTCGCGACCGCGCTCTTTATAACCGCCGCCGTCTCTTTTTCGAGCCCACGCTCTCCAGCCGAAAGCAGCGCCCAGACGATGTAGGCGTCGGTGATCTCGGCCGGGGCGCCGCCGAAGCTGTCGAGCGCGCGGCTGTTGCGCATAAACCCGCCCTTGCCGTCACGACGCAACAAGAGCCACTGGCGCGTGCGCTCGACCATGGCTTTGTCGACGAGCGTAAGCTTGGCTTTGGCCATGTCGCGAAACTGCATGAGGCCGTAGGCTGTGAGCGCCTCGTGCCCGGGGGCGGTGCCGCCGAACCACTCGTAGCCCTTGTCCTTGCACTCGAAGCTCACGAGGCGCTTGTAGCCACGCGTAAGGATGTCGCTCGCGCGCGTGACGAGCTCTGGATCGACGCCCTGATGAGAGGTGAAGTACTGCTGCGCCATGGTGAGCGGGTAGGAGGTAGAGCTCGTCTGCTCGAAGCAGCCGTAGGGCTCCTGCATGAGCCTCGCTATGGCCTGGGTGAGGTTGCCGAGCGGCGCCGGGTAGACGACGGCCTCGGTGATGAGGCTCCCGGGTACAATGCCCTTTGGCAGCTCCAAGGTCACGGTCACGGTGCCGTCCTTCTCGATGAAGCCCCCCCCGGAGAGCGCCGCAGGGAAGCCGTGCGGCATGACCTCGAGCGTCTTTGTCACCTTGTCTTCATGATCTCCCGCCCGCGCGACGACCACGAGCTCCCCCTTGCCGACGTAACCGCCCGTGGCGAGCGGCACGAGGACGCGGGAGCCCCTTGGCCGCGCGCACCTCGAGCCGCGACACCGAAAGCTCGCTCTGCGTGCCGTTGACGAACGCCACGGGCAAGGCGGCGATGTCGCCCGAGGTGAGCTGCAACGGCACCTTGGGCTCGACATAGAAGGGCTGCAAGGATTGCAGCATGCGGGTGCCAGAGCCCAAGGCCCCGTCATCGGCGAAGGCGTCGGCTGCGATCTTGAACGAGGTGACCGCGTCGCTCAAACCGAAGCGCACCTTGGCGATGCCGTCTTTGTTCGTGCGCACCCCCGCATTCCAATAGAGCGTCTCGGTGAAGTCCGAGCGATCCGCGGGCGACCTTCCAGGACGCACCCTGTGCGCGTACTCACGCACGTAGGCGATGGCGGGCGCCTCGTTGGCGAGTATCCGCTCCTCCTCGCGCAACACGGCGACGGCCGGCATCCGCCGCTTGCGCGCGGGCTCGAGCGCGGGCGCAAGCTTCGGCGCCAGTACCACGGGGCGCGGCGCGGCCTTGACGACGGCGGGAGGCGGAGGGGGCGCGCGCGGCACCCCGCGTGGAGCGCGCAAATCGCGGGCAGGCGGCGCCCCGGCCGCCATCATGGGCACGGCGGCGTCCTCCATCTCCGCGGCCCCGTTTTGCCGAAGATGGGCGCGGCGCAAAACCACGGGCTCCTGCACCGCGAGCGCGCGCAAGGCCGCGTCGCCCTCGCTCTCGCGAAAATCTTCTACGTCGCGCAAGGCGAAGCGGCGCCAGCCCTGGGTGCCGAGCAAGAGGTCGAGGGCGAGCGGCGCCTTCTTGTCGCGCGGGTCGAGGTAGACATGAGCGTCGGCGAGCTCTTGCACCTCGGGCTCTAAGAGCACCATCACCGGCAGGCGCGGGGCCTGCTCGCGCTTCTCGATCATCTCGAGCACGCTGTTGTCGGTGACGGTGATGCCCACCACGGCGCTCGTGGGCTTGCCGTCCGCGCCGGTGGTGCGGATCTCGAGCGCAGCCTCGCCGCCCGGGACGTAGCTCTGCTTGTCGGTCTTTATCGCCACCTTGATGGCCTTGTGCGGCTCGCGGAAGATGAGCCGCTCGGCCAACGGCTCGTCTTTCGGCCCCCACAAGGTCGCGGTGAGCACGCCCTCGGCGTCGTCGGGCAGCTCGAGCGCCACCTCTGTGGGCTTGCTCCTAGAGGTCAAGCGCGAGAAAAAACCACCCTTGCGCACCTGCACCGCCGCGCGAGCGAGCTCGAGCTCACGCTTGGCGATCGTCACGGTGTACTCGCCGGCCGCGCTGGCGCTTATACGCAACCGTGGGCGCTTTCGCGGGGCGACGATATCATCCAAGGACGCGAGCACGGCGCCGCTCTTTGCGACCTCGGGCAGAGGGAAGGTGCGAGTGATGCCCGCGGGGGATAAGATCGCGAGCGCGTAGGCGCGCGCCTCGGGCGTAAAGCTCACCCGCCCGCGACCCTCGTGCTCGGTCGCGAACCGGGCCACCTTCACACCACGCTCGTCGATGATCGCGGCCTCGATGTCGGCGGGCTTGCCCGCTGGGGTCTTGGCCTCGACGTAGAGTCGCGCGGGCAGACCAGCCACGAGCTCGCCGCCCTCGGGGTACATCGAAAGATCGAGCGTTTGCAGCAAGATGGGGATGGTCTTCGCGGCCGTCTCGATGACGCCGCCGTCCTCGATGCTCATGGCGATCGTACCCTCGCCGCGCTCGATCCGCTTCGGCAGCGCGAAGGAGGCCGAGGCGTCGCCGACCTCGTCGACCCGGGTCGCGCCCGTGTAGACCTCGGCGCCGTCTACGCGCGCGCTCACCTTGACCTTGGCGCCGCGCGGAACGCCGCCCTCGGCCCGCGTCACGTGGAGCTTGGCTAAGACCTCGTCGCCCGGGCCGTAGCCGTCGCGGGCGAAGGTGATCTCACTCGAGAGGCGCGGCGCGCGAAACACGCGCACGTCGAACTTGCGTAAGGCCGGTGCGAGGCCGAGCTCGCGCACGCGCACGCTCGCCGTATACTCGCCGCCCGGCGTGCCCTCGGGCACCTGCCAGCCAAAGCCCATGACGCTGTCTTTGACGTAGGCGAGGCCGCTCGCCACCGTGTCGCCCTTCGGCCCCTTGATGAGAACGTCCGCGCTCAAACCCGAAGGCTGTCGATACGGCGCGCTCGTGCGTGCATTGAGGACCACCGCGCGCAGATAGACCGTCTCGCCCTCGCGGTAGATGGGCTTGTCGGTGCTCACGTGCGCGAGGTAGCGCTCGTCGCCGCCCAGGGCCGACGAGGCCACATTGTAGCTGCCGCCCTTTGGGTTGGCGGCAAGCGCCGCCGCCGCAAGCACGAACGAGAGGGAAAAGAGAACGAAGCGCGCGCGGAAGTGATACGGCATGAGACGCCCTCCATGCCTTAAGCAGATAATGGTCAAGGGGTAACACTACCCGAGATGGGCAGCCAACGCTTGACGTTTTTGGTTCTGTCTTACATCCTTGTTAGAGCGTCACGTTGTCATGAAATAAGAGGAGCACAAAACCGATGAAGAGATATATCGCGTCCGGGCTAACGCTCGTAGTTGTGGGCTGGCTTATGGCTTGTGGCGGAGGTAGCACGGGTAAGACGGGCGTTTCGAGCCTGGCCTCCGTGACGGCGGCGAGCGCCGAGCAGTGCCCGAACGGCGGCAGTCAGATAAGCGTCGGGTCGGACAAGAACCGCAACAACCTCTTAGAGGAAGGCGAGATCACCGCGAGCTGGCCCGTGTGCAACGGCACGGCGGGGGTTGTAGGCACCGATGGCGCCAACTCCATGTTCCTCTCGACTCCCCTCCCGCCGAGCGAGGATTGTCCCTTCGGCGCGGTCGAGCTCCTAACCTGGATAGACGACGGCGACGGGGTGCTCGGCGAGGCCGAGCGCGCATCGAGCGTCACGCAAGTTCTCTGTTCCACGCAGGCCGAGGCTTTTTCGGGGCTCGTGTTCACAGCGCCGGTGAGCTTCGCCGTGAGCGCCGAGCTCTACAAGGTGAACCCCGACGGCTCGGCGCCCGTAAAGCTCGCGGCGACCACGGATGCCACGCAGACGATCTCGTCCTTCAAGGTCTCGCCCGACAAGCGCATGGTGGCCTTTCGCGCTCAGATGGAGAGCTCGGGAGTAGCGGAGCTCTATATCGCGAGCCTCGTGGATAATCGCGAGATAGTACCCGTATCCGTTGGAACATCTGGCGTGAGCGACAATTTCGAGTGGCTTCCGGACAGCTCGCGCCTTGCTTACCTCGAAGGTAGTTCTCTTTACACCGTGCTTCCCGACGGCACAGGGCGCATCGAGATAGCCCAAAATGCCTATATTATGGGGACGGACATGATCGCGGGCGAGCCGTACGTCCATTATTATAACGGAACCACCGGCATTCTTTACTTCGCCCGGCCCGATGGTACGCTGGAGATCGATATCAGCGGAGGCTTGGCGGTTAACGGCTATGAAATCTCGCCGGATGGCACGTACGCCTCCTACATCCAAGAAACGATCGCGTGCATCGCCGAGCTCGGCGGGTTCGCCTCTGGGAACGTCGTCCGTAGGTGTGAAACATCCGGCACGGGCTCTCCTTCCCAGGCATTTGTGGAACCGGGCAGCGGCGCGCGTGTGGTTTTTTCCCGCGGAACGGCTGCGATCTACGTTGGCGACGCGCTCGCGAGCACCTTTGCACCGCAATCGCTAGACACGGGTGGCATAACGGCGGGACCCGTCTGGTGGGCGGCCCCCGGGGTCTTGATCTACCGCGGAGAAGATAGCAACGGAACCCGCAATCTCTATCACCTGCGCCTAGACGGCCCAGGCGCTCCCGTGACCACCAACCTGAGCAATCTCTCATCGGGACAGCAGGTCATACATCGGAGGATCGCGCCTGGTGGTGCAGCCATCGCCTACAGCGTCAATAACGGCGACACCACCTACGATCTCTGGGCCGTGAGCCTCACGAGCTTTGATACCATCAGGCTCGCGGTCGGCGTCCCGGGGGACACAACCCTAGGATCCTCGATGCATACCGCGGCCTTCTCGCCGGACGGGCAGCGCTTCGCCTATCTCACCCCGGCTGGCGCCCCCACCGAGCTGCATCTCACCAACGCCGACGGCAGCGCCAACACGACCATCCACACGACTGCCGCAGGTCATACGATGGGCAGCGTCGTCGGTTGGTCGCCGGACGGTCGCGTCACCTTCTCTCTCACAGGCCCGGACGATCGCGGCCTCTTCGTCCTCCCCGTGACCGGGGGAGATCCTCTGCGGATGAGCCCGACCCCGCAGGCAGGGAACACGGGGAGCTTCGTCTGGGTCGAGTGATCTTGGCGTAGCATCACTCAATCCTTCTGTTGTCATGAAATAAGAGGAGCGCAAAACCGATGAAGAGGTATATCGCGTGCGGGCTAGCGCTCGCATTTATGGGCTCGCTTACGGCTTGCGGTGGAAAAAGCACGGGTAAGGCAGGCGTTTCGAGCCTGGCCTCCGTGACGGCGGCGAGCGCCGAGCAGTGCCCGAGCGGCGGCAGTCAGATAAGCGTCGGGTCGGACAAGAACCGCAACAACTTCTTAGAGGAGGGCGAGATCACCGCGAGCTGGCCCGTGTGTAACGGCACGGTAGGTGTTGCGGGCAGCGTCGGCGACGGCTCCCTGTTCCTCGCGACTCCCCTCCCGCCGAGCGAGGATTGTCCCTTCGGCGCGGTCGAGCTCCTAACCTGGATAGACGACGGCGACGGGGTGCTCGGCGAGGCCGAGCGCGCATCGAGCGTCACGCAAGTTCTCTGTTCCACGCAGGCCGAGGCTTTTTCGGGGCTCGTGTTCACAGCGCCGGTGAGCTTCGCCGTGAGCGCCGAGCTCTACAAGGTGAACCCCGACGGCTCGGCGCCCGTAAAGCTCGCGGCGACCACGGATGCCACGCAAACAATCGAGTCCTTCAAGATCTCGCCCGACAAGCGCATGGTGGCCTTTTGCGCACAGATGGAGAGCACGGAAGTAGCGAAGCTCTACGTCGCGAGCCTCGTGGATAGTCGCGAGATAGTGCCGGTATCCGTTGGCTTATCTGGCGTGAGCAACAAGTTCGAGTGGCTTCCGGACAGCTCCCGCCTCGCTTACCTCGAAGATAGTTCTCTTTACACCGTGCTTCCCGACGGCACAGGGCGCGTCGAGATAGACCAAAGTGTTAATTCACTGCAAACAGCCGTAGTAACGGGCGAGTCGTATCTCCAGTATTATACTAACAGCCCCTACAATCTCTATTTTGCCAGACCCGACGGTACCTCGCCGATTGAGATCGGTGACGCGTCGTTTGGGGGGGTTTCAGGCCATGCGATCTCGCCGGGTGGCACGCGCGTCGCCTACGCCCAAGATAATTTTTCGCCACCAAGAATATGCGTCGCCGAGCTCGCCGGGATCGCTTCGGGGAGCATCGCGAGGAAATGCGCAGAAATGACCGCGGGCGCAGCTCTCTCATCCCCCTCTTGGGAGCCGGGGGGCGGCTCGCGCGTGGCTTTTTTGAGCCAGATCGATACTAGCTACGAGCTCTACGTGGGCGACGCGAGCGCGGACACCTTTACGCCAGAGCTTCGAAGCCCGGATGAAATCAGCGCGAAAGATCACGCCTGGGTGGCCCCTGGGATCTTGCTCTACCGCGGCTACGGCAATGACATCTTTGATCTCTACCACCTGCGCTTAGACGGCCAGGGCGCTCCTTTGAACACCAACATAAGCCAGCTCGCCTCGAGCGAGGTCGCAAGCTTCGCGATCGCGCCGGGCGGGGCTCATGTCGCCTATAGCATCGATACCAGCGACAACACCTACGCGCTCTGGGCGGCGAGCCTTACGAGCTTTGTGAAGACCAAGCTCGGGGACAATACCTCGGGAACATTGCGGTCCGCGGCCTTCTCGCCGGACGGGCAGCGCTTCGCCTATCTAACACCGTCTGTAGCTCCCACAGCGCTACATCTCGCCAACACCGACGGCAGCGCCGACACGACCATCTACACGGCTGCCACAGGTCATACGCTGGGTAGCGTCGTCGGTTGGTCGCCAGACGGCCGCGTCACCTTCTCTCTCACAGGCCCGGACGATCGCGGCCTCTTCGTCCTCCCCGTGACCGGGGGAGATCCTCTGCGGATGAGCCCGACCCCGCAGGTGGGGAAAACGGAGAGCTTCGTCTGGGTCGAGTAATCTTTGCGTAACATCGCGCAATAGTTGCGGTGCTTGGGGGGCCAGCCGCTCCCTGACGGTAGCGGTACCGATAGCACACCGGCCGCGCCCTTCGAGACGCCTTGCTGCGCAAGGCTCCTCAGGGACGCGGCTGATATTACCCGTTAGCCCTGAGGAGGCGCTGGTCGAGCAGCTTGATCTCGTGCACCTCGCAAGGGACGCGGCTGATATTACCCGTTAGCCCTGAGGAGGGCTCCGAAGGAGCCCGTCTCGAAGGGCGCGGTACTGTCTGGTATGCTCCATGCATGTCCTCTCTTTTGATGACATCACGACGCCAAGAGCGCGGCTTTACGCTCGTCGAGCTTCTGCTCACCACGGCGGTGGCCGGTATCATCTCAACCACCATCTTCGGCGCCATGCTCACGCAGCAGCGCTCCTACCTCCAGCAGCTTGCGTACGCCGAGGCGCAGCAGAACGCGCGCGCGGCGCTAGCGATCGTGCAGCACTACACGCGCCAGGCGGGCTTCGGCCTCGCGCGTAACGTCACCGACGGCATCGTCCCCATCGGCGCCTGCCAGAACGACGCCATCGCCTGCAACGGCATCGACGCCGGCAGCGACCGTCTGCAGCTCGCCTTCGCCCGTGCGGATGACTTCCAACTCGCGCAGATGTGGGAGCCGGGCTTCAGTATGTTCCGCATCGGCCCGAAGACCGGCCCCGACCCGGGCACCATCCCGAATGGCACGCGCGTGATGGTCTCGGGCCCGTGCAAGTCCCCCCCAGCGCCCGCGGGCCAGGTCGCCGCCGACCTCATCACCATCACGGGCGACGTCAAC